>DASSMG010000211.1:0-3472 GCA_035688995.1 Actinomycetota bacterium | reverse complement strand
GCTTCGTCAATTCCCGCACGACGGTCGCGGGTCGCTCGCCAAGAACCTCGGCCATGTCGGCGAGCGCGTCGCCGAGTCGGTGCGGCGACTCGAAGAACACCATCGTGCGTGGTTCGTCCAGAAGGTCCAGCAATCTCCTCTTTCGGTCACCCGACTTGCGCGGGAGGAACCCCTCGAAAGTGAAACGGGCGGGCGGCAATCCGGAAACCGCCACGGCGCTTATCGCGGCCGAGGGACCGGGCACGACCGTCACCTCGAGACCCTGTTCCGCACACGCGCGCACGAGCCGGTAACCGGGATCCGATAGCCCGGGCATCCCGGCATCGGAAACGAGTGCAACGGTCTCACCGCGCACGATGCGTTCGAGCAGTTCCGGGATCCGCCGACGCTCGTTGTCGTCACGGTAGACGACGAGCTCGCGCGTCCGAACTCCGAAATGGCTCAGCAACTTGCGAGTTCGGCGGGTGTCCTCGCACGCGATGACGTCCGCATCGCGCAACGCTTCGATCGATCGAGGAGAGGCATCGTCGAGATTGCCGATCGGTGTCCCAACCAGAACCAGCCGTCCCATCAGTGACCTTCCATGGGCCGCCACGGCGCGAACAGGTGCTGGACCACCGCAACCAGCGCTCCCCGCCAGGACGTCTCGTCGCTACCGACGGCATGACCCTGGAAGAACGCCCGGATCGTCGCGAGGGCCCGCGCATCGTTGGTCGCGCCCACGTGATCGCTCAGTGCGACCAGGTTGATCTCTCCGGGCCGTCGCCAGTCGCGATCGAGCCACACGGAATCGCCCAACGCCCACACCGAGAGGCGCGGAACTCGAGCGGAGATCACGACGACCGGATCGAGATCGGTGGGGAAACTCGGCGAGTCGACCTGATAGGCGGTGAAACCCGTGACGTCGAGGATGCGAGCGAAGGCACGCGCGACATCGCCACCGGGCTTGCCCGGCGCGACGACGTGCGGTGCCGGGATCGCGACGCTCGGCGGGAACGGAGGTGGATCGGAGATCACCGCCGACCGATCCGGGGCCGTGAGCCCGCGATCGAGCAAGCGGTCGACGATGAGACCGGCTTGCGAATGCCCGAGCAAGTCCGCGGGACGGTCCGCACGCCGCACCTGCGCGGCTACCGCCATCGCGGCCGCGTCGAGATCGCGATGTGTGTCGGCGCGGGTCGTCGGGAGATCGACCCCCCGGTAGGAGAGACGGGTCACGTCGTGCTCGTCGAAACCGACCTGGCGGGGGTCGAGACCGGCGAGAGCCCCGCTCGTGAGGGTCGAGTCCACGCCCCCCAGCAGCAACAGTTCCCCGGGCACCGTTGCGCGCGCCACCGGCGCGGGCCGCCGGACGAAGCGGTCGTAGACGGTTCCCGACGTAAGGACGAGAACGAGGGCGACGGTCACCGCGATGGCGATGGTTCCTCCACCCGAGTAGGTCTCGGCCCTCGCGTGCGCTCGCCACCCCAGGTACACGAGGGCGTGTAACGGCGCGGCGCAAAGCAGCGCGATCGCCGAGATCCAGGGGCTGATGCCGGACAGCGACGACATCGCCGCTCCGATCACTGCGATCGCGTAGCCGTAAGTGAGATATCCGCCGGCGGCCGGAACGGCGCGAACGGCCCCTTTCAAGGACGCCGCACGACGGGCCAGCACGAGGGCCGGTACGAAGGTCGTCAGCGCCGCGATCCATATGAACGGCGCGTAGCGCGCGGCCACCCCGATGAAGAAGAGCGCGGCCCCCGGGAACAAGAGGACGGCGGCCGTCACCGAGATCCTCAGCGCCGCGATCGCGTAGGTCCGATACCCCGAATGCTGCTCGTCGGCGAGCCAGGCGGTGGCAGCGAGAACGGCGGCTCTCCCCATCATGGTGACGAGCACGATCACCACGAAGAAGGGCCAGCTTCTCGCCGATGTCATCGTTTGTTTGAGGTCGAAGAAGACGTCGAGCGGGAACGCTGCTGTGCCCATCGCGCTTGCCGCGGTCGAGGGGATCACGCCGGTCATCATGAGGGAGGCGGCAACCACGGCCTCCACGAGGATCGGGGCGACCGCGAGTGGCGTGCGCCTGACAACATCGAGACCCGCAACGATCGTCCGCATGGCGGGAGGAGCGTACCGAGGGGACTAGTGGGGGCAGGAACTTACACTCCCCTCCCATGTCCGCCCACGAAGGCCCCGGCGAAGGGCCCCGCCCGGAGAATGCCCCCCCAGACGAGCCGACGTCGGACGAACTGACCTCGGACGAGGGCCCCCTCGGAGATCACTCGATCCCACCGGAGGAAACCGAGACGGCCCCCCTGCGGTGGACGCGGTGGGATTCGGTTGCCATCACCTTCGTAACTCTTCTCGCCGCCGTACTTCGCTTCGCCCGGCTCGACATCCCCAAAGCGATCGTCTTCGACGAGGTCTATTACGCGAAGGACGCCTGCTGGTACGTGAACGTCTCGAAACGCATCTGCGAGATCAGCGCCGAGCAGACGAACGTCCACCCCCCGCTCGCGAAATGGCTGATCGCGATCGGTATCCGTTTGTTCGGCTACGACTCGTTCGGATGGCGGGTCTCGGCCGCGGTCGCTGGTGTCGTGACCGTGACCTTGCTCTTCCTGCTCGCACGACGCGTGTTGCGCAGCACCCTCGGCGCGACGCTCGCAGCGGGCCTACTCGCGATCGACCTGCTCCATTTCGTCCAATCCCGCGTTGCGATGCTCGACATCTTTCCGCCTCTGTTCGGGGTCGCCGCGGTGCTGTTCTGCGTATACGACCGCGACCGACCTCGCTCGACGGCGGAGGAACGGATGCCCAACGGGCTTCTGGATCGCCCGTGGAGGATCGCCGCAGGTGCCGCGGCCGGGGCGGCAGTCGCCTGCAAATGGCCGGGAGCTTTCTATCTAGCGATCGTCTTGTTCCTCACTTGCGTCTGGGAGATCTCGTACCGACGCAAGGACGGCCTCGGCAAGCCCGTCACGCGGTTCCTTCGCGAAGAAGCGGCGACCATCTTCGTCTGGTTACTGATCTTCCCGTTAGTCGTTTACGTCTTCACGTTCGTGGGTCGGCTCGACGGAGAGTTCCTCGCCGCGCCGTGGAAAGTCGGCTCGTGGTGGAGGTCGTGGTGGGATCGCCAGGTCTACATGTACAGCTTCCATCGCTACCTGAACGCGACGCACGGATACGAATCACCTCCGTGGAGCTGGTTCCTCCTGAAGCGCCCGGTCTCCTACTACATCAGCTACGCACCGAACGGTGACTACGGTGAGGTGATGTCGACCGGCAGCCCGTTCGTGTGGTGGGCGGGCCTTCTCGCGGTGGCTTACGTCGCGTGGCGGTGGATCGCGGGACTCTTCAAGCGTCGCGACGGTCGCTGGCGGGCCGAGAGCTTCGTGCTCGCAGGGTTCGTGCTCTCGTACGGCCCCTGGTTGCTCCCGTTCTCACACCGTGAGGCGGTCTTCAACTTCTACGTGCTGCCTGCGGT
>DASSMG010000210.1:0-4115 GCA_035688995.1 Actinomycetota bacterium | reverse complement strand
GACAGGCTGACGCCGTCCTGAGATCCCGAGGAGTCGATCATCCATCCGTGTCCCAGGAACACGCCTACGTGGTAGACGGATGAAGCGCTGGAGCCTCGGCCACCCGATGCGAAGAAGACGAGGTCGGCCGGCTTCAACTCCTTGAACGACAGCTTGTTCCGGGTCGCGCCGGCCATCTGTGACGACGAGCGCTCGGGGAGGTTCCACCCCGCGTAAGGACGTCGCCGCGGCGTCCATGTTCCCGACGCTTTCCTCAGCACGTACCAGGAGAACCCGGAGCAGTCGAAGCCACCGTGCGTCTGGGTCCCGTACGGATAGGCCGACGAGGTCGTGAGAGGCCATTCCCCGCCCCAGACGTACGGGATGCCGACCTGCGAGAACGCGTACTGGACGACCTTCTGTTGTGTTTCGTCGAGGTTCGGCAACGAGAACGACTCGAGCTCGTCGGCGCCGTAAGTGGAAGGCGACGTGGCGGCTCGCCATACCGCGTACGCGACGTTTCCCTGCGACATCTCGTCGTCTCGGGATGCCTCCAGGCCCTCGTCGCTGGTGCCGTGGTCGTAGCGGAGCCCCATCTCGCGGGCCACGATCTCGGTCCCGAACCATTTGTTCGTCTGCGGCTGCCACCCGTCCGGTGTCGAGACCTTCCGCAGCTGCGCGGCGAGCGATGCCCGCCCCAGGACGCGGACGAGGGCGGCATCAACTTCGGCCGTGTGCACCGTGCCCGATGTCTTCGAGTAGCCACCGCCGAAGACCTTTGTCATCACGTGAGTGAAGCTCTTCCGGGTCATCGGCTGGTTGGGCGCGAACGATGCGATGTCGATCGCGTTCTCCCCGACCAGATAGCGCGCTGCCGGACGCACCCAGTCGGGGAGGCCGCGAAGCCCGCGTGCGCTCGCCGGCGCTGCCCCCAGTACGGCGACGAGTGCCACAGCCACAAAACAGATCGTCCGTCTCACCCAGTGGCTATCGGCACCCCCACAGGGTGCTTAAGGTGAGCGATCACCCCCAAAGCGGTGAACTTTGCCTATGCCCTCCCCCGAATGGGGGAGGCGGCATCCCCCGACCGTGCGATCGGCGCAGCGAGTCGGTTAGTCGCTGAACCGCTTGAAGAGGTCGATCTTGTCGACGTGCTTGGCTCGCTTGTCGGCGTCCTGGACGCCCTGGCCTTCCTCGTCGGCGAGGACGAGGATCCCGAGCTTGCCCTTGTGCAGGTTCTGGTGGACCTGCCACGCGGCTTCGGCCGTCTCGGCGAGCGGATAGGTCTTCGACAGGATCGGGTGGATCATCCCGAGGTTGATCAGCCGGTTCGCTTCCCACGCTTCTTTGTAATTCGCGAAGTGCGAGCCGATGATGCTCTTCAACAGCATCCAGAGGTAGCGGTTGTCGTAGACGTGCTCGTACCCCGAGGTCGACGCGCAGGTGACGATCTTGCCGCCGCGTTTCGTCACGAAGACGCTGGCACCGAAGGTCTGGCGCCCGGGATGCTCGAAGACGATGTCCGGGTCTTCGCCGACTAGCTCACGGATCTTCTTGCCGAAGCGACGGAACTCTTTCTGGTCCTGCTTGTCACCGTCCCAGAAGCGGTACCCCTCGGCCTTGCGGTCGATGACGGCCTCGCAACCGATCTCGTTGAGGAGCTCCACCTTCTCCTGCGACGACACGACACCAACGGGTATGGCGCCACCGTTGAGGCAGTACTGCACGGCGTAGCCACCGAGGCCCCCGGTCGCGCCCCAGATCAGCACGACATCGCCCTGTTTCATCTGCGCGCCGTTCGGCGACACGAGCATCCGGTACGAGGTCGAGTTCACCAACCCGTTGCACGCGGCCTCCTCCCACGTCAGGTGCGTGGGCATCGGCATGAGTTGATTCGCTTTCACCATGGAGATCTCGGCGAGGCTTCCGAAGTTCGTCTCGAAACCCCAGATGCGCTGACCCGGATCCATCATCGAGTCGTCGTGACCCGTGGGCGCTTCGAGGTCGACGTAGTTGCAGTGAACCGTCACTCGATCACCGGGCTTCCACCGCGTCACTCCGGGCCCGGTACGAAGAACGACGGCAGCCGCATCGGAACCGACGATGTGATAGTCGAGGTTGTGGCGAGCGCCGAGTTCGCCCTCGCGTCCGAACTTCTCGAGGAAGAGGAATGTCGAAAGCGGTTCGAAGATCGAGGTCCACACGGTGTTGAAGTTGATGGCCGAAGCCATCACCGCGATCAAGCACTCGTTCGGTCCGAGTGGGGGCAGGGGAGCCTCGTCCACGTGCAGCGACTTGCGTGGGTCCTTGGCTTCGTGCTCCATCCCCTCGAACATCTCCTGCTCGTCCTTGCGGACGAAAGCGGCGGTGATGGACTCGGGGAGCTCGAGTGCGCCGATGTCGGCGCCCGAGGCGTTGTTGCGGATGGCGTCTTTGATCTCGGCGATTGATCCGGCCACGATCACTCTCCAGATGGTCGTCGGGACTGAGCGGCGAGATTACTCAAACTTTGCTCGGGCGGTCGCGTGATGGAGGACCGTCTCCGTCGTGCCGCTGCGGATGCCGTCGGTTTCATGCCCGAGGACGAGGGGCTCGCCCTCCACGACAGCGCCGCTGCGGTCGCGGCCCGCGGTCCTCTTCTCGAGATCGGCAGCTACTGCGGGAAGTCGACGATCTACCTGGCCGCGGCGGCCCGGGAAGCCGGGTCGGTCGTCTACGCGATCGACCACCATCGGGGATCCGAGGAGCACCAGCCGGGCGAGGCCTACTTCGACGAACGGCTGCTTGGTCCCGACGGACGCGTCGACACCTTTCCCATGTTCCGGGCAACGATCGAGGCCGCGGGGCTCGACGACGTCGTGATCCCGATCGTGGCCCGGTCCGAGGTCGCGCTGCGAGGTTGGTCGCAGCCACTTGCGTTCGTCTTCATCGACGGAAGCCATAGCGCGGCCGCGGCGCGGGTCGATCTCCAGTGGTCGGATCATCTCGAGCCCGGGGGAAGGCTTGCGATCCACGACGTGTTTCCCGACCCGGCGGACGGAGGGAGACCTCCGTTCGAGATCTACGAGAGCGCGCTCGCGAGCGGCCGGTTCACAGAGGTTGCCGCGCGGGGAAGCTTGCGCGTCTTAGAGCGGGTCGACGACTTCCTCTAGCGGATCCGGGAAGGTCTCGCCACGGAAGAAACCCGACGTGGCACTCGAGCGCTCGAGCGCGTCCCACGCGAGCAATACCGAACCCGATGCCCACGTCGGCTTCTGCTTGGGCCAGACGTCGATCGTGGGGAAGTTCGCCCCCATCCAGTAGCCGCCGTCGTCACCGCGCAAGTGGTGGAGCCACTCGAAGACGGCGTTCGCTTCCTCTTTCATGCCGACGACGTCGAGGGCGAGCAGGAACTCGCTCGTCTCGCCGGTCGTGATCCACGGTCGGTCGGACACGCAGCGAACCCCCCAGGGCTCGACCACGAACTCGTCCCACCGCTCGGCGAGGCGGTCCTTCGCCGCGTGGCCCGTGACGATCCCGGCGAGGACCGGGTAGTACCAATCCATCGCGAAGCGATCCTTCGCTTCGAAACGTTCCGAACGATGGTTCACGGAATCGAACGCAGACTGCGCAGCCAGTTCCCAATCGGGTCGCTCGTCGCCGAGGGTTTCGGCGATCGCCACAGCGCAGCGAAGGCTCAGGTAGATGCACGACGTCGACGTCAGCAAGGGGCGCGGCCACGGTCGGTAGAACTCGTCGCGCGCCCACAGGAAGGCACCGCTTGCTTCCTGCAGTTGCAGCAAGAAGGTCATCGCCCGGTCGACCGAGGCCCAGGTCCGCTCGAGCGTTTCGATGTCACCCGTCGCGACGTAGTGGTGCCACAGGCCGGCCGCGACGTAGGCGACGAAGTTGGCATCGAGGGTTCGTTCGATGACCTCGTCGTTGCGATAACCGGCGTACCAGGAGCCGTCGCCCCGTTGGTTCCGAACCAACCAGTCGTAGGCACGTGCGGCATCGTCGTGTCGTCCCGCGACGTCCAGGCCCATCGCGGCTTCGACGTGGTTCCACGGATCGATCACGCCGTCGGGATGGTGAGGGATCGCACCGTTCGGCAACTGGACCGAAGCGATCGCGGCACCGGTTACGGCCGGGTCGAA
>DASSMG010000209.1:0-2807 GCA_035688995.1 Actinomycetota bacterium | reverse complement strand
TCTTCATGGTCGCGGCCGACGCGGGGGCCGAAGACGTGCGGGGCTCCGAGGAGACGATCGAAGTGATCACGCCCCCGGCCGCGCTGAAGGCGGTTCGCGACGCACTGACCGCCAGCGGCGCCGAGGTCGAGTCCAGCGACCTGACGCAGGTCCCGAAGTCGACGATCGCGCTCGAGGAAGACGACGCGAAGAAGGTCCTCGCGCTGATCGAATCACTCGAGGAGCTGGACGACGTCCAGGAGGTGTACGCGAACTTCGACATCTCCGACGACATCCTCTCCGCGGTGGCGTCGTGAGCCTTCCCGAGCACCCTCTACTGAGGGCCATCGCCCTGGAGCTCGAGAACACCCGCGGCGCGGCTGCGCTCCACGACGCGGAGTGCAACCTGGTCTGGGTGTCGAGCGAGCTGAAACAGCTGATCGGCGAGACCGACGAAGCGAAGCTCGGTTACGGTCGGCCGGCGTTCGAGGCCTACCTGACGGAAACGTGGGGGAGCCGCGTCTCCGACGAGACGAAGTTCCACATGTTCGAGTACCTCCCTCAGCTCATGTGGGATACCCCGGGAGGGAAGGAACGGATCAAGCAGATCATGCTGGACGCGCTCCGGGACTATCCCGAGTGCCTTCCCGGTGAGTTGGACCCGAACCTCGTTTCAACCGAAGCGATCGACCAACTCATCGACCCGATCGAGCCCTCCGAACCTCCCCTCGTGAAGACGATGACGATGGAGTTCCTGCAGGACGATCTGCCTCCATTGCCCGTGACCGAAGTGGATATCCGACTCTTCGAGCCGGATGGAACCCTGGTGGGGACCGCCGCGCTCTACGATCCCGGGCTCCCGGCACGAGTGCTGGCGATGCTCGCCCGCGGGGACGAAGACATGTACTCGCGCATGGCGCGTCTCTCGGAGCCGGGCCGGCACAAGGCCGCGATCCTGTTCGCCGACCTGCAGGCGTCGTCGGTTCTGAGCCGGAGGTTGCCGAGCGCCGCGTACTTCCGGCTCGTTCGTGCCATCACGACGGCGATCGACGGTGTCATCGCGAAGCACACCGGCATCGTGGGCAAGCACGCGGGGGACGGGGCGACCGCTTTCTTCCTGTCCGACGACCTGGGCTCCGATTCCCACGCGGCTCGGGCCGCGATCGAAGCCGCGCGCGGGATCGGTGCCGATGTCGGCACGGCCGCGAAAGAGGTTGCCGAAGAAACGGGCCTGATCGAGGCGTCGGATTGTCTCGTGAACATCGGCCTGCACTGGGGCCCGACCTTGTACATCGGCCAGCTGGTGACGGGAGGGCGTCTCGAAGTGACCGCTCTCGGCGACGAGGTCAACGAGTGCGCCAGGATCCAGGACGCCGCGACCAACGGCGACATCCTCGCCTCGAAGCCACTGATCGAGCACCTGTCGGACGAGGACGCCCGCGCGATCGGCGTCGACCCGGATGGGGTTCTCTACCGGACGTTGGGCGAGCTTCCCGGGGTTCCGGACAAGGCCGTACGCGACGCGGGGGCCGTGCCCGTCACCGTTCTATAGATCCCCAGTTCCCGAGACGGGGCCCTAGTTCCCACCGAGGGCGCGGTCGGTGAAACCATGGCCCTGCATCAGCCAAGAGACCGCGACGTCGTAGTCCATCGTTTCCCCGTACCAATCGGGAACGGACGTCTCGGCATCGATCGATAGGCCCAGGTCGTTGTTCTCTCTAACAATCAGATCCGGATCCGATCCGGTCACAGTGGGTGGCTCGATCCTCGAGCCGTCGGGGCGGAAGAAGACCGGTTCACCGTCATGGATCGTCACCTCGTAGCCGTATTCGTGAACGGCGCGGTGATGGGCACGGCACAACAGACAGAGATTCGACAACTTGGTCTCGCCGCCACGCGCCCAGTGTTCGATGTGATGGCCTTCGACCCACGCCGAGTTCGTACAACCGGGGAAGGTGCAATGCCCGTCGCGTGCCCGCAACGCTCGCTTGATCGGGATCGGGATAGCTCGAGTCTTGCGCCCCACCGAGAGAACCTCACCGTCGCGCTCGACCATCGTGACGATGCTGGAGTCACACCCCAGCCGCCGCATGGTCTCCGGCGCAATCACCGGACCGTCGGCAAGCTCACTGCGTCCCTCATCGGCGACATCCGCAAGTACGTCGAGGTCGACGTGGGCGACGACCTGGAAACGATCGGGATCGTGCCGGAACTCGTGGTGGGATGCGAGCGCGGCCTCGGCAAGCGCCACGAGCGCGTCGGCGCGGCGCCGTTCCACCGGTGAAGTTGCCTGGGCGAGATAGAGCCTGCGCCGCGCATCGTCTGCGGCGGTGACCGCGCTTGCATCGCGCTGATCAAGCTCCGGCCGCGAGAAGGCCTGGTCGATCAGTTGGCCCAGAGCATCGTCTGCAACGGTTTCTTCGAGCGTTTCAGCTGAAAAACCTTCTTCTTCCAGTTTGCCCTCGAGGATCTGGAGCGCTTTCTCGACGACGGCTCCATCTTCCGGTGACAGGCGGGCGTTGATAACGAACGAACCGTCGTCGTCGTAGAAGTACGTGAGATGCCTCGTCGCAAGCCGCCTCTTGGCTTCATCCGTCTCGGCTGCCCGCACGGCACCCCGGAACGCCCGTACCATCTTTTCCAGTTGAGCCGTCGGGGCACAGCGGGCCATCTCGACGAGCTCCTCCTCGTTGTCCGGAGTGGCCACCCGGGTCAGAGCCCGGACGTGGGAATAGCTGAAACGGCCGCTCTCGAATTGCGCCCTGATCAACGGCAGATCTCGGAGACTGCGAGCGACTCGAACGTGCTCGCGCGCCGCGTTCATCCCC
>DASSMG010000208.1:0-11177 GCA_035688995.1 Actinomycetota bacterium | reverse complement strand
CGGCGCAACGATCCCCGTCCGAGCCATCTTCGTCGCCGCTGCGGGCATAGCGCTCGCGTTCCTAGCCGCACGTCTCCTCGACCACACCCACGTGGGCAAGGGTCTGCGGGGGGTCACGCAGGATCGCACCGCGGCCGCGCTCGCCGGGGTCCCGATCGATCGCTACCTGCTGGTCGCGTTCGCCGCAGTGGGCACGCTTGCCGCGATCGCGGCTCTCATCGCGCTGCCGTCGACACCGATCTCCGTCGACACGGGAACACTGCTGGGGCTGAAGGGGCTCGTCGCCGCGGCCGTCGCCCGGTTCTCGTTGCCGCGAGCGGCGATGGTGGCCGGCGTCGCGCTCGGCGTGGTAGAGACCGCGATCGCGAACATCCACTTCGCAGGTTTCTCGTCGGGGCCCTCTCTCAGCGACGTGATCCCGTTCGCGCTGTTGCTCGCGATCCTGGTCGTGCGGTCGCTCCGCACCCGGGAGGTTCAGACCGCGTGAGCTCCGTCGCCCACGAGGCTCGCCCCCGCGTCGGATCGGCTCTGCGAACCGCGGTCACCGATCTGAGCCGCGCGTGGAGGCCGCGGTGGACGCTCGCGACCGCCCTGTGGCTCGTCGGCGTGGCCCTTCCGCTCGTAACTTCGACGGCGCTCGAGAGCCGCATCGCGACCCTCGTTCTCATGGGCGTCGCTGCGGTCGGCCTCAACCTCGCGATAGGGCTCGCCGCGATGCCGTCCATCGGCCACGGGGCTTTCGTCGCGATCGGAGCCGTCGTGGCCGCCGCCCTTGCCGTTCACACGGGGCTCCCCGGCCCGGTCGCCGTCGTGCTGGCGATCGTCGCCGCCGCTCTCGCCGGGGCCGCGGTGGGGGCCGGGGCACTCAGGCTGCAGCCGACGTTCGTCGCGATCGCAAGTTGGGTCGGTGCCTGGCTCGTCGCGGGCCTCCTCGACGCGGTGCCATCGCTGTCCGGCGGCAGCCGAGGCGTTGCGCTTCCGCCCGTCGAGGTACGCACCGGTCCGCTCGGGATCGATCTGGCCCCGACCCCGGGCGCCTATCAGGTGATCGCGGTTTGTCTACTGGCCCTCGCGCTTCTCGCTTTCGTGTCCGCACGCTCGGGGCCGTTCGGGCTCGGCCTGGCCGCAGCACGACAGAACGCAGATGCCGCCCGGTCGCTCGGCCTCGCCGGTGGGCGACGCCGGTTGCAGGCGTTCGTGCTGAGTGCCGCTTTCGCGGGCGCTGCGGGTGCGGTCGCGGTCGAACTGGCCGGCGTGTTCGACGCAACTTCGTACGGACCGCTCCTGTCGATCACGCTGTTCGTTGCGGTTCTGCTGGGGCGACGAGGCACCACGTTCGGCCCCCTCCTCGGCGTGGCGGTCCTATCCGTCGTTTCGCTCGGGGGCCCGACCGCGTTCACGCTGTCACCGTCCGTAGCACGCTTCGGACAGTTGATCGTCGGCGCGATCCTGCTCGGTGCGGTAGCCGTACGCCGGGGCCATCCCGACGAGATCGAAACGCCGCCGCGCGGCGCGGACGGCACGCCGATCCCCTCGTGGCCCTCGGGCGATCCGGCACCGCGAGCGCCGGGTGTGCTCCGCGCCGAATCCGTCGTGATCCGTTACGGCGGGGTGCGCGCTCTCGACGAGGTGCACGTAGAACTCGATACCGGGCGCATACATGCACTGGTGGGACCGAACGGGTCGGGCAAGACGACCCTGCTACGTGTCTTGTCGGGCGACCTGGAACCGCATGAGGGACGGGTCCTCCTCGGGGGCCGCGACGTCACGGAACTCGACATCGCTGCTCGGGTTGCGTCCGGGATCGTCCGAACGAACCAACGAACGACTGTGTTCGATTCCTTAACCCCCCTTCAACACATCGAGGCGGCTCTGCTCGGTGCCCGTGGTGGTCCCGGACTCGTTCGCGACCTCTTGAAGACGCCGAGCGCCCGTGCCGCCGCCGACGGCCTGCGACAAGAGGCACGGCAAATCGTCGAGCGCTACGGGTTCGGGCAACGGCCCGCCGGTGAGTTGTCCGGCGCCGAGCAGCGCTTCTTGATGATCGCGATGGCGACCGCGTCGCGGCCTTCCTTCCTCCTGCTCGACGAACCTTCGGCCGGGATGGCGACCGGTGACAAGGAACGACTGCGAGCCATGTTGCAGGAACTCGCCGCGCACGGCACCGGCGTCGTCGTGGTCGAGCACGACCTGCGCCTTCTCCGTTCGATCGCAGACACCGCGACCGTGCTCGATGCCGGGCGGGTCATCGCGTCGGGTGCTCCCGATGTGGTGCTGCGCGACCCGCACGTCGTCGAGGCTTACGTCGGCCGCCTTCGAGGACCTGGCTAGAGTTCCGGGATGCGGCGGACCATCACGGCTCTCGTAGCCTTGTCCCTTCTCGTCTTCGTGGCGTGCTCGAACGACGCGGGGAGCGAAACGAAACGGGAGTTGCTGATCGCCGTGAACGCCCCGTTCTCGGCCACCCCTTACGTCGGTCTCGGCATCCAGCACGGAGTTCAACTGGCGATCGAGCAGATCAACGACGCGGGTGGGATCCAGACGGACGACGGCACCTTCACGTTCACGATGAAGACCTACGACAACGCCCTCTCCCCCCAGCGCGCCGTCGATAACGTCAAGCAGGCGATCTCGGATGGCGCCGTGGCCATCGTGGACGAGGGCACCGGGGTCGATGCGTCGTGGCGGATCGCCGACGATGCCTCCGTTCCGATCTGCATCGTGTACCAGGGGGGCACAGGTCTCGTCGACATCCAGAAACGACCCAACGTGTTCCGCATCGCCCCGACGGACCATGGGATCGCATTCCGTTATGCCGAATACCTCGTCCCGAAGGGCTACAAGATCGCGATCCTTCACGACGATTCCGAGTACGGGCATCAGGGGGCCGAGGCACTGTCGGATCCGTTCGGTTACACGCCGAAGGCGGTCGCGATGAACATCGAGATCCCCGCCGGCGCGACCGACTACTCCCCGCAGGTGCTTCAAGCGAGGCGTTCGGGTGCGACCGCGATCCTCGCGTGGGGCATCGCGCCGACCATCGCGCAACTGATCCGCGACGTCCGCGGTGCGGGATCGGCCCTGCCGATCTACACGCCTCCGTCGGGCGCGGATCCAACCGTGCGCCAGCAGCTCGCCGATCACCCGGAATGGATCGACGGTGTCACTTTCGCTTCCGGCCGGATGACGGCCGAGGTCGGGCCCGGGCCGTTCCTCAAGTTCGAACACGCCTACGAAGACATGTTCGGACGCGACGAGGTCGGAGTTTCCACCTCGAGTGGCAAGAAGGTCTACCAACCGCCGGAATACCCGATGTATCCGTACGACTTCACGCGCGTCCTCGCGAGCGCGATCGAAGCTGCCGGATCCGCCGGCGGCGACGCGATCCTCCACGCGCTCAACGAGGTAGCCATCAAAGGTGCCAACGGCGACGAGCGCGGTTTCAACGAGAAGAACCACGAAGGCGTGGTCGACGACGACGTCTACTTCGCACTCTTCAACGACATGACCTATGTCCCGGTGCGAGACGATCCGCTGTCGGCAACGCTGGATGTGATCCCCCAAACCTGACATGCGAAGTCGCCGAGCCGCGGCCCTGGCACTGGCCGTCGTCGTGACCGCGATCGGTGGCGCGTCGGCGGCTCCTCACAACGTCCGGCTTCCGAGCGCTGCCGACGTGATCCGGAAACAGATCGCCGCCGAGCAACTCCTGCGCGGAGGTCGGGGGCCGGAGCGAACGTTGCCCGGTCGCGTCTTCGATCGCGAGAAGGTGGCGGTGGCTGTAGACCCGGCCGGGCGCGCGATGAGGGTGGCCGTCGAGCAAACCTTGCGCTTGCGAGGGATAGGCGATTACTTCTTCAAGATCCCCGGGCCCGTGCACGACGTCGAAGCTCTCGCGAACTCATCGGCGCAGCCAGGCCTACGCAAAGGCTCCGTCCTGTGGCAGGGCTTCGCCTCGGGCCACGAGGTCCTCGCGGCGAGGCTCTTGCTCGATCCCGAGCAAGAGCGGGCCAGATTGCCGCTCGCGGTCGCGCTGTCGCTCACGGTGGACGGCGACCCCGTCACCGGCAGGCGCCCGGTGTCCGGCCGGCTCGTGATCCGCCTCGAGCTCCGCAACGCGACCCGCTCGACGCTGGCAACGGGAACCGCCACGGTGGACCGCGGCCGCACGCTCGATGCGCTGGCCGCCACGCGGACAGTGCTCGAGAGCCACCGCCGTCCGGAACCCGGTTCGAACGGCATCCCCCGGGCGCTCCCGGCGCTCTCGGACATCTCCACCAGGGTCCTCCACCCGATCGCGCCGGTCGCCGCAACCGTCGATCTCGAGCTACCGCGCGGGACGAAGGACGTGACGGTCGGGGGCGCGGCCGAACGGGACCGCTCGGTCCATCTCCGGCGGACGCTGTCGCGCTCGGCCATGTCGGTGACGACGACCGTGACCGCAACCGTGCATCGGATGACACTCCCGGAGCTGACGATCGCGGCGCATGCCACTCCGCCACCGTCTTCGGAAGCATCCGTTTCCCCCGACGCATCGTCGCGACGACTCTTCGATCGTCTGACGACGGTCTTGGGCGACGTCGCGCAGCTGCATTCGGTGGATGGTTACGTCGGCAACCCCGACCGCGCCGGCCCGGCCGAGACCGCGTACCGGTGGACGCTGGTGCCGCGCGAAGAGGTCGTCGAACCGCCGCTACACCCTCGTCCCGATCAGAGCGCGAACCCGCTCGCGATCGCGCTGGCCATCCTCATCGCACTGGGACTCGTGGCCGGTGCCGTCGTGTGGTGGTCACTTTCCTGAGTGCCGGCGGGAGCCCTGCAGCGTCGTCTCCCGCTGTCCGTAGAAGAACCTGATCATCACCAGGCCGGGACACGGTCCTTTCCTCAGCCGCAGGGCACCGAAGCGATGCTTACTGCCGACGAAGAAGATCTCTGCCTCGAACCCCTCGTTCTCGGAGAACCGGATCTCGAACCCGGCATCGAGGACCTCGTGTGCGAGCTTCGGATAGAGCTCGATCACCCGAGTCGTCGTTAGGACGTCGCCGTTCATCGTCTGCTTTTCTTGCTCGAGTCGCGCAAGGTATCCGTAGCGGTCGAGATGGAGCTGCTCGGGGAGGACATCGATCCCGTCGATCGGTGACGGCGTCGCACACGGGGAAGGTCCGCTTGCTGGGGTCTTCTTCGAACCCGCGCAGGAAGCCCCGAACAGGAAGACGATCACACAACAGAGAGCAACGGCGCGCACGGAGCGACGATAAGGCTCGGGCTCGGGGCCGAGCCCGAAGATCGATCGGTTAACCGGCGAGTCGCGCCGACGCGGCGCGGTACTGCTTGCCGGCGTGATAGCTCGAACGAACGAGGGGGCCGGACTCGACCCACGCGAATCCGAGCTCGTCCTCGCCGAACGCCTTGTAACGCGCGAACTCATCCGGGTGAACCCAGCGATCGACGGGCAGGTGCCACGACACGCTGGGCTGCAGATATTGGCCGATCGTCAGTACGTCGCAACCGGTCGCACGAAGGTCGCGCATCGCGTCGTAGACCTCGTCCTCGGTCTCCCCCATGCCGACGATCAGGTTCGATTTCGTGACCTGGTCGTCACGCAGCTCTTTCGCCCACTTCAGCAACTGCAGGCTTGCCGCGTAGCCGAAGCCGGGACGGATGCTCGGGTGCAGCCGGGCAACGGTCTCGAGGTTGTGCGCGAGTACGTCGGGCCGTGCCTCGATGACTCGTGCGAGCGACTCGCGCGGTGTCTCGCGACGCCCTTTGAAATCGGGGATCAGCACTTCGATCCCACAGTCCGGCATCGCAGCGCGGACCGCAGAGATCGTGGCGGCCCAGTGTGCCGACCCGGCGTCGTCGAGGTCGTCGCGCGCGACCCCGGTGATCACTGCGAACTTGAGGCCCATGAGACGCACGGCCTCTGCGATCTTCGCCGGCTCGTCGGCATCGAGTGGATCCGGCTTCGCCGTCTTCACATCGCAGAAGCCGCACCGACGGGTGCAGAGGTCCCCGCACAACAGGAACGTCGCCTCGCGGGCTTCCCAGCACTCGTAGATGTTCGGGCACGCCGCTTCCTCGCACACGGTGTGCAACCCACGCTCGCGCATGATGTTGCGCAACTCGGTGAAGTTGTCGCCCTGTTGGACCCGAACCTTCAACCACTCCGGCCGGCGGGACGGGCGCGGCGCGCCGCTACCGGGCGCGTCCGAGATCCTCACCCCGCGTCTCAGGTCGCGTTCGACCTGCTCGCGGGTCTTGATCGTCGGTTGCAGCACCTGCGCCATAAGCGGGATCAGAACTCCGCGAGCTTGCGCATCTCTTGTTCGAGAACGTCGACGTCGGGCAGGAACCAGTGCTCGAGCGTCGGCGCGTACGGCATCGCCGGAACGTGAGGTCCGGCAAGCCGGACCACCGGGGCGTCGAGCTCGAACAGTGCGTTCTCCGCGATCTGCGCCGCCACTTCGGCCCCCGCACCGAGGAACTTGTTGTCCTCGTAGACGACCATCACCTTGTTGGTCTTGGAGATCGACTCGAGCACGGTGTCCATGTCGAGCGGATAGATGCTGCGAAGGTCGATGATCTCGGCCTCGATCCCCTCGCTCGACAGCCGCTCCGCGGCCTCGACCGCGAAGTGATGGAGCAACCCGTAAGACACCACGGTGATGTCGGTCCCCTCGCGACGGATCGCCGCCTTACCGAAGTCGACGGTGTAACGCTCGTCGGGGACCTCGCCCTTGATCAAGCGGTAGCACTTCTTGTGCTCGAGGTAGATCACCGGGTCTTCGTCCTCGATGGCCTTCGTCAACATCCCCTTAGCGTCGTAGGGAGTGGACGGAACGACGACCTTGAGGCCCGGCACGTGCGCGTAGAAGGCTTCGACCGACTGCGAGTGGTACAGGGCTCCGTGGACCCCGCCCCCGTAGGGCGCGCGGATGACCATCGGGACGTTGAAATCGCCGTTACTCCGGTAGCGGATGCGTGCCGCCTCCTGGATGATCTGGTTGAACCCCGGGAAGCTGAAGTCGGCGAACTGCATCTCGGCGACCGGACGCAGACCGTCGATCGCAAGGCCGATGCCGACTCCGGCGATGAGGTTCTCGTCGAGAGGCGTGTCGATGACCCGCTCGTCGCCGAACTCGGCGAGGAATCCCATCGTCACTCGGAACACGCCGCCACGAGCACCGACGTCTTCACCGAGCACGACGATCCGGTCGTCGCGCTTCATCTCGTCCCACAGGGTGTCGTGGATCGCCTGTACGAGGTTCTTCTCGGTCATCGCACTACCTCCAGATCCCCGTAGACGTTCGTCGCGGCCGTCGACACGTCCGGCACCGGCGCCTGCTCCGCGTCCTTGGCACCGCTATCGACCTGCTCTTTGATCTCGGCGCGCGTCTCTTCGATGGCCTTGTCGTCGAGGACGTCGATCGACTTCAGGTACTTCTCGAAGCGCGTGATCGGGTCTTTCTTCTTCCACTCCTCGACCTCTTCCTTGCTGCGATACGTGCGATCGTCGTCGTCGGAGGTGTGGCTGTAGTAGCGATAGGTGCGGAGCTCGATGAGTGTCGGTCCCTCGCCTGCCCGGGCACGATCGACCGCTTGCTTCGTTACGCGGTACGACTCGAGGATGTCGTTGCCGTCGGCCTCGACACCCGGGAAACCGTAGCCCTCGGCCCTCTTGTAGACGCGTCCCGCCACCTGCTTGGACTCGTGAACCGAGATCGCGTACTGGTTGTTCTCGCACACGAGCACGAGCGGCAGCTTGTGGATACCGGCGAAGTTCATGCCACCGTGCCAGTCGCCCTCGGACGTCCCGCCCTCGCCGAACCAGGTGCCCACGACCGAGTCGGAACGCTTCAGCTTGCGGGAATACGCGATGCCCGCGGCGTGGAGGATCTGGGTCGCGATCGGCGACGAGCCGGTGATGATGTTGCGATCGCGAGCACCCCAGTGGGCCGGCATCTGCCGTCCGCCCGAGCTCGGGTCTTCGGCCTTGCCGAACAGTCCCAGGAAGATGTCGCGCGGCGTGAAACCGGCGACCAGGACGAGAGCCATGTCCCGGTAGTAAGGACAGAAGACGTCTTTGCCTCGCTCGAACGCCCACGCGGACCCGACCTGGGCCGCCTCGTGGCCGGAAACCGGCACGACGAAGGGAGCCTTGCCCTGACGGTTGAGACCCCATTGCCGCTCGTCGCATAGTCGAGCCGTCACCATGAAGCGGTACATCTCGACCAGGTCTTCTTCTTTGAGACCCAGGTCGGTATGTATGTCTTTAGCCATCTAGCGTCTCCTCCTCGAGCGCGTCATGCCGGCCCCACCCCCGCTGGTTCGGGCGTCGTGCCAAGAAGTGATCTCGGATGAGCCCATACGAGGCTCCGGTCGAACACGTCTGCGAGGTGGTTCGCCGCGATCGTACCGACGTCCTTCACGGCGTGTCGCTGGCCGGTTTCCGCCTCCACGGAGGTCACCCACCTGTCCCGGATGCCGCAGGGCACGATGCCCTCGAACATCGTGAGATCCGTCGACACGTTGAAGGCGAACCCGTGCATCGTGATCCCGCGGGTGATCTTGACCCCGATCGCACCGATCTTGTTGCTGCCGACCCAGACCCCGGTGTGCTCCGGGTCGCGGGTCGCCGTGACCCCTAGATCGGCCGCGGTGCGGATCACAACCTCTTCGAGCTTGCGGAGGTAGGCCACGACGTCGTAGCGCTCGCCGAGTTTCATGATCGGGTAACCGACCAGTTGACCGGGACCGTGATAGGTGGCCCGGCCCCCTCGATCGACTTCGTAGAGCGCGATCCCGCGCGCCTTGCGGATCGCGTCGTTGTAGACGACGTCCGTGGCGATGCCGCGTCGTCCGAGCGTGTAGGTGTGCGGATGCTCGAGGAGCATCAACCAATCGCCGCGCTCCTCGTCGAGTCGCGCCAGGAACAGTTGGCGTTGGTCGTCCCATGCGTCGCCGTAGTCGACGCGGCCCAGCCATGAGGCGGTGAGCGTCGGTGACGTCGTTACGGGGGCCGGGTCCATCGTCGTCTACAGGTACGCCGAGAGTTCCGAGGAGAAGTCGGTCGTCTCGAGCTTCTCGCGCAGCGTGGCAAGGAAACGAGCCGCCTCGGCACCGTCGATCGTGCGGTGATCCCACGACATCGACAGGAATCCCATGCTCCTGATCGCGATCGCGTCCTCGTCGGTGACTACAACGCGCTTCTGGATCGCCTCGAAGCCGAGGATCGCCGTCTGCCCCCTCGGGATGATGGGGACCGAGATGATCGAACCGAACGGGCCGGGGTTGGTGATCGTGAAGGTTCCGCCGACGAGGTCGTCGGGAGACAGCTTCTTGGTGCGGGCCCTGGTCGCCACGTCGTTCACCGCGCGTGCGAGGCCGACGAGGTTCTTCTCGTCCGCCCCCTTGATGACGGGGACGATCAGACCGCCGCCTTCGAGAGCGACCGCGATGCCGAGATTCACGTAATGCCTGACGAGGTTCGCCTCGTTCTCCTCGTCGAAGGACGCGTTGACCTCGGGCATCTCGAGCAAGGTCTCGCAGATCGCCTTCGATAGGAACGGCATGAACGTGAGGCTGAAGCCCTCGCGCGCTTTGAAGTTGTCCTTGGCCCGGGCACGTAGCTCGGCGATGCCGCTCCAGTCGGCCTCGACCGCGTTCCACGCACGAGCGGTTTCGAGGTGCGCCGCGACCATGTGCTCGGCGGTGCGACGGCGGATGTTCGTCCACGGCACGAGCTCCTCGCGGCCTCCGACCGCAGCGGCTGCCGGTGCGGCCTCTTGCGGGGCGCGCTCGGCCTCGGGCTGCGGGGCCGGTTCCGCCGAAGCTGCCGGGCGTGCCGCCGGGCGAGCCTTGCGCTCTTCGACGAACCGGAGCACGTCCTGCTTGCGGATGCGCCCGCCGGTTCCCGAGCCCTCGACCTCGTTCAGGTCGACACCGTGCTCGTCGGCGAGACGACGCACGAGGGGCGAGATGATGCCGCGCTTCGATTGGTCCCCGGGAGCTCCGCGTGCTGCGGCCCCGGCGGTTGCCGGTTGCCGCGACGGGTGCTGGTCGGAGCCGTCGCTACGCGCCGCGGGCTGCTCCGGCTCTTCCTTCTTCGGTTCTTCCTGCGACGAGTCGGGGGGGCCGGCAGCGGGTTGCTCCGGCTCCTGGCGCTGGGTCTCGGCATCCGACCCCGCAGAACCGTTGCTCGACGCCGACTCCTTCGCTTGCGGTTGCGAGTCACCTTCGTCAGCGGTCTCGGCCGCCGTTTCGTCCGCGCCGTCGTCTCCACCGGCGGCTCCTTCGTCACCGATGATCGCCAGCGGCGTCCCGACCTTCACGGTTTCACCTTCGGCGACAAGGATCTTCGTGAGCGTCCCGGATTCCGACGAGGGCACCTCGGAGTCGACCTTGTCGGTCGATACTTCGACGAGGAGCTCGTCGGCCTCGACCTGGTCGCCTTCTTTCTTCAACCACTTGGTGATCGTGCCTTCGACGACGGTCTCACCGAGTTGAGGCATCTTGATCTCGGCCATACGGCTGGATCCCTCCCCCTTGAGGAAAAATGTGCGTAAGAGTGAGGTTCCAGGTTACCGCCGTTGTCGCGAGGCCTCGCGGGGCGGGAACCGGCCTACTTCGGCCGGTCTTTCAGGCGGTAGACGAATTGGACGCCCGAGAACGTGTCGTCGACGGCGATGCTCTTGTTGTCTACGAGACCGGCATCGAGCCCGGTGCGCTGAACGTTGTCGAACGTGAGATCGGTCGTGACGCCGCTCGCTTTCTTCGGATAGGCGACCCAGAGACGACCGTTGGGCTCGAGCGCCCTCGCGAGCGTCGGGAAGCGCTTCGTCACCTCGGAAATTTTCGTGGCGAACAACACGATCACGTCGAAGGTGCCGCGCGCCTGAATCTTGATCTCGACGCCGGGAAGGGGGCCGAGAAGGCGCGCCGGGTCCGTAGGCGAGTTGATCAGAGCGACGCGCGCTCCCTCCTTGATGCCGAGCTTCTTCGGGAGCGAGGTCGAGTACTCCTTATGTGGCTGTGGCATTCGAAATTGTGTGCTGAGAGCGCGCCCCAGACCCCTCCAGTTAGTACAAAACGGTTAGCCGTGGAGGGGTTTGCCGGCCAGCTCCAGGAACGTCTCGCCGATCACCTCGGACAGGGTCGGGTGGGGGTGCATGAGCTCG
>DASSMG010000207.1:0-2914 GCA_035688995.1 Actinomycetota bacterium | reverse complement strand
TCCGATCAAAGCCCCGATGAGGAGTGCGATCCCACCGACGAGACCCCAGAACCCGGCTTCGAGCATCCGGTCAGGATAGACATCGCCAAACCGCTCCGGCGGGGTGGGCCGGAACGCGAAACGGCCGCCCGAAGGCGGCCGCTCGTTCCTACTTTGCGACGGGGCTAGACGGTGGTTCCTCCGTCTCCGGTCCCATCGTCTGTGGTGCCGTCGTCCACGGTTCCGTCGTCGACCGTGCCGTCGTCGACAGTTCCGTCGTCGACGGTGTCGTCATCCGCGGTCCCGTCGTCGACCGTGTCGTCGTCTGCGGTCCCATCGTCTGCGGAGTCACCGTCGTCCGTGTCGGTCCCATCCGTCTCGTCGACGGTTCCGCCGTTCTGGTGCGCCTTACCGTGCGGACCACAGGACTTGCCGTGAACGAGGCCGGACTTGCCGGCTCCCTGATGGGCCTTGCCGTGAGATTCCTGCGACTTGCCGTGACTGCCGTGAGCCTGGCCGTGGGCCTGACCCGATTTCCCGGCGCATTTGGCCGGAGTCGCTCCGGCCGGAGCCGCACCTACCGCTCCTAGAACGAGGCATAGGGCCGCTAGGCCCGGTGCCAGGCGTTTGACCATCGTTGAAGCCACCTCCGCGTGTGAGTGATCTCTGGTGGTGACATCGGCACCTGGAAGGAATTCCTAAAGGGGGTGTGGCGGCGATCCCTAGACTCGGTCCGTGCCAACGCTCGCCGTGATCCGCCATCAGGAGACCTGCCCCCTGGGCGTGGTCGAGGACGCGCTCGTGGAGTCCGGCGCGGCGTGGCACTACGTGGACGTGTTCCGGAACGACGAGGTCCCGGCGATCGACGAGGTCGCGGGGCTGATCGTGCTCGGCGGGGTGATGAACGTCGACGAGACCGGTGAGTTCCCGTTCCTCGCCGGCGTGCGCGACCTCGTGGCGGTCGCGGTCGACACCGGGACTCCCGTTCTCGGGATCTGCCTCGGCGCCCAGGTCCTGGCTCGCGCCGCGGGCAGCGACGTCCACCGGGCCCCCGAGAAGGAGATCGGATTCGTCGAGGTCGCCACGACTCCGGCGGGAGCGACCGACGCCGTCGCCTCCTGCTTCGCCCCGACCAGCCGCGTCTTTCAGTTCCACGAGGATGCGATCGCCCTCCCCGAGGGGGCCGAACTGCTCGTGACCGGCACGACCAATCGGGTTCAAGCGTTCCGGATCGGCACCGCATACGGCTTTCAGTTCCACTTCGAGGTGACCGAGGACGAGATCGTCAACTGGTCCGACGACACCCCCGACCTTGCGACGGAATGGGGGGTCACGAAGGACGAGCTGTTGGCGGCCGCGAAAGAACACCTCGCCGCCCAGCAAGACGCGGGACGGCACGCCGCGCGGGCGTTCCTCGACCTCGTGCTCCGCCCCTAACGGGGGCTTCGCAGCAAAGCGGGCGCGGCAGGGTTCCGGCCCCCGCCGGAGAACCTCAACCTCACACCGACTCCAGGAGGTCCCATGCTTCGCGCCCGTTCCTTGCTCCTCGTGGCCTGTGCCGTCGGCGTCACCTCGGTGATCGCCGCTTCGGTCCCCGCCTCCGCCCGTCCCACGACCCCACCGGGGCTGGCCAAGGTCCGCTGCTTCGACCACTCGACAGATGCCATGCCTTTGAGCCTGACCGTCGAGGGCCAGCAGGCCACCGGCCAGTACACGTTGCCCGACGGTGCACCGAAGGCACTCGTCGTCTACGCGCACGGCTACGGCCACACATCGGATTCGTGGGTCGAGCACATGCAGGTGACCTCGGCCGAGCACGACGCGATCGCCGTAGCGATGGATTACCGGGGCCTTCGCATCAGTCCCGACTCGAACGGTGACGGTCTTCGCGAGTCGACCGGCTGGCCGGTCATGGAAGGTGCGAAAGACATGATCGCCGCGACGCACTTCTTCGACGACGCATGCCCCTCGATCGAGACCATCGTCATGTTCGGCGTGAGCATGGGCGGCAACAGCTCGGGCCTCGCGGTTGCGCTGGCGAAGGACGAGACGCGTTCCGACGGTAAGCCCCTGTACGACTACTGGGTCGACGTCGAAGGCGCGACGAACGTCATCGAGACCTACAACGAAGCGAGAGCGCTGGCTCCGGCGAACGCCTTCGCGAAGCAAGCGCAGGCCGACATCGAGGAAGAGATGGGCGGAACCTTCGAGTCCAACCAACAGGCTTACGTGGATCACTGCGTCGTGTGCCGCATCGATGACGTCGCGGCCTCCGGAATCAAGGGAGCGGTCGTGATCCAGGGGGTCGACGACGGGCTCGTTCCCTACAACCAGTCGCGCGAGATGGTCGCGGCGCTGGCTCAGGCACAGGTTCCCGTCGACGGGTACACGGTCGGACGCAAGAGCCCCGAGTCCGAGCGCGAGACGACCGCGACCGGTTACGCCGGAAGCCAGGTCGACCCGAACTACCGCTCGCCGTTCGCCGGCCACGCGTCGGAGAAGAGCGACACGCACATCATCATGGTCACGGCGTTCGACAAGCTGTGGGATCTCCTCGGAGGCTCCCAGCCCGGCCCCTATCGCGAGTTCATGGTCGACGGCGAGGCAGGAACGTTCCCGCTCCTTCCCTGATCTCGATGTAGCAAGCTGGCGGGATGGAGCTCGTCGAAGCCGATCTCGTCGCGCACCTGACGACGCTGTTCGGGCCCCCGTTCGGCGAGGTCGTCAGGCTCGACGATGCCGTCCTGTTACTGACGCGAGATCCCGAACCGCATCGCAACGGAGTCTTGTCCGCGGCGCTCGATGTCGGAAACGAAGGCCGCATCGATGAGCTGATGCAGCCCTTCCGCGATCGCGGCGTGGGAATGATGTGGTGGGTCTTCGCCGGGCGCGACGGTATCGACCGGCGTCTTCACCAAGGTTTCCTGAAGCGCGG
>DASSMG010000206.1:0-4142 GCA_035688995.1 Actinomycetota bacterium | reverse complement strand
TCGACCAGAGCTCGCTTCGTGACGCCGGCGTCCTCGAACAACGGCTCGTCGAGATTCGTCAGAGATACGCCGTGCCTGACCTCCCCGCTCACGGTCCCACATTACGGGTCGATGAATTTCGGCCGCGTTATCGGTCTAATGGGGGAGATGAAAAAGGACGAACAGGTTCTCGATATCGACGGGCGCGAGGTGCGGATCACCAGCCCGGCGAAGGTCTTCTTTCCCGAGCGCGGTGAGACCAAGCTCGACCTGGTCGATCACTACGTGCGCTTCGCCGAGCCGCTGATGCGAACGATGGGGGGTCGGCCGCTGCTGTTGCAGCGGTTCCCGAACGGGGCGACGGGGCCGTCCTTCTTCCAGAAGCGCATACCCGACACGGCGCCGGAATGGCTCGAGACGACGACGGTGTCGACGCCGAACGGAACCGAATCGCGTGCGCTAGTCGCGGCGGATGTCGCGCACATCGCGTGGGCGGTGAACCAAGGGTGCCTCGGATTCCACGTGTGGCCGTACCTTGCCGCGCGGCCGGAGTTCACCGACGAGCTGAGGCTCGATCTCGATCCGCAACCGGGCACCGACTTCACTCACATCCGGGAAGCTGCTCACGAGCTAAAGACCCTTCTCGATGAATTGGGGGTCGTGGGCTACCCGAAGACGACGGGAAACAAGGGCCTGCACGTCTACGTGCGATTGGAGTCGCGCTGGGACTCGTACCAGGTCCGCTCGGCGGCAGTTGCGGTCGCGCGGGAGCTGGAGCGACGGCGCCCCGACATCCTCACGGCACAGTGGTGGAAGGAGGACCGGGGCGAGCGCGTCTTCGTCGACTTCAACCAGAACGCGCCGCACAAGACTGTGTTCGGCGCCTGGTGCGTACGCGCCCGCCCGGGGGCCCAGGTCTCAACGCCGATCGCGTGGGACGACATCGACGTGATCCATCCCGACGAACTGACGGTTGCGTCGCTACCGGAGCGGATCGCCGAGCGAGGCGACCCATGGGAGGACATGAACTCGAACCCGCAGTCGCTCGAGCCGTTCCTCGCGATGCACGAGCGAGATCGCGCCGACGGTCTGCACGATGCGCCGTGGCCGCCCGTCTACCCGAAGCAGCCCGACGAGCCGCCCCGCGTCTCCCGGAGCCGCGCCAAGAAATCCTGAAGGCCGACTCCGAGCGTCAGTTTTCGCAGTTCGTGATCGTTTCCCCGTTGAAACAGGTGTCGGTTCCATCCCCACCATCGATGGAATCGTTGCCGTCCCCACCGTCGAGGATGTCGTCGCCCGCCGCGCCCGACACGCTGTCGTTTCCGGCGGATCCATCGATGCGATTGCCGAGCTCGTCGCCCACGATCGTGTCGTCGAACGGAGAGCCCATCACCGAGACGACACCGTCGAGCGTGTCGGTGCCATCGCCGGTTGCGGTGCCCGCGGCGAGATCGACCACGACGCCCGCGGCGGAGGTGGCGAACCAAGTCATCGTGCAACAGGCTTTTTCGCCGATCAGGACATCGTCTCCGGGCCCCCCATCGAGAGCACTGTCTCCGTCGGCGTCGCGCAACTCGTCGGCACCGGGACCACCGAGCGCCAAGGCCGAGACGCCTCCGTTGTCATCGGGCGCGGAATCGCGTGCGCCGGCGATGATCGTGTCGTTGCCCGCGTTGCCGCTGAGGCGGTCGGGCCCTTCGAGGTCGGTGAAGTGACTTCCTCGTCCCTCGATGTGATCCTTCCCGCGCCCGCCCGAGATCGTTTCCATCTCGTCGCTTCCGACGATGTAGTCGTCGCCCGGCCCACCGAAGAGGTGCTGATGTTCTCCGCCGGGGTCGAAGCAGTCCCCGCAGCCGGCGTCGATCGCGTCGTCACCCATCCCCCCGCGGATCTCGTCGATGCCGGGGTTGCCGTGGATGTCGTCGGACCCGTCACCACCGATGATCGTGTCGTTGGCGCGCTTGCCGCAGATGATGTCGTGCCCACCGCGCCCGTAGATGAGGTCCTCCAGTGCGGTGCCGGCGATCACGTCGGAACGTGACGTTCCGCGGATGGTCGCTCCGTGGCCGTTCTGGATGGAAGCGGTGATCGTTACGGGGTGCCCCTGGCATGTCTTGTGATGCTCGGCGTGCGCTGGGACCGGCACGGTCACGACCAGCGCAACGAGTAGTGGCGGGAGGAAGCGCGTGATCAAGAGTGCTCCTTAGTGTGAACTTGCTTGCTCCCAATAGACGACCCACGGCCGTCGTCCGTTGCTTGGCCTGCTACGACGGCTGTTCGATCGTCAGCCTCACGCAGGAGCCCCCACCGGGTCGCGACGAGATCTCCAGATCGCCGCCGATGCTGGTGGCTCGTTCCCTCATCGAGGTCATGCCGAAGTGGAACCCGTCACCTCCATCATGGGATTCGAATCCCACGCCGTCATCTTCGACCTCGAGCGTGAGCAGGCGGCGGTCTCCACGCATCTCCTTCTTGAGGCCGACCCGAATGACCGACGGCGATGCGTGCTTGATGGCGTTCGTCACCGCTTCTCTCATCACGCGGACCAGCTGCTCGGTCGTTCTCGCCGGTGTGTTCGCCTCGTCCATCTCCAACTCGATCTCCCGGCCCCACCGTCTGCTCAGTTCATCGCGTGCTTCGCGGAGGGCATCGGTCAGCGAGTGATCGGCGTCGAGGGCCAGCGCGTGGATGGCTCGTCTCGATTCGAACACCGCGCGATCGGCCGCACTCTCAAGGGCTTCGAGATCCCTCGGGCTTCCCTTGCCCTTCGCCAAGCGGCGGGTCTGGGCGAGGATGAACAAGAGCTCCTGTGCTGCTCCGTCATGGAGATCTCGGGCGAACCGGCGTCGTTCGTCTGCGACCGCGGCCTGGGCGCGGCTTGCCCAGTAGGAGCGGATCTCGCGGACCCCTCCGATCACCAGCATCACGTAGAACGCGAAACGCAAGAGGTCGCCGGTGTACACGTAGTCCGTGTACAAGGACGGGAACAAGAGCAGGTTCAAACGTCCGAATGACAGGAAGACGCAAGCCGCCGCAACGGCGAACATGAGGTCGTCTTGATGTTCGACCCCGCGTCGTGCGAAACCGACGGCAGCAAGCCCGACGAAGACGATGCTGAGAGCTTGGATGGCCATGAAAGCGGGGTCGCCGGTGAGCAACATATCGACGGTTTGCGTGATGACCGCGGAATGCAACGGGTCCGGCAGGTGTGAAGACAGGGCGACGCTGAGCACCGCGGCAATAGCCGTCAGAAGAGCGGCCGCCGCGAACGGCACCGCGGCCGATCGGACGACAGGTGTGCGGTTCTCCGGATCGACACGCGCACAAAGGAGCAGCGCGGCGGCGGCGATCAATCGCAGGATCGCCGGCCCCCACGAGTAGTGGATGTCGAACCGAGCTTCCAGCAGAACGGTCGGAATTACGGAGAACGCGATGTTCGTCAATGCGAGGAGATCGAGGGTGAAAACGAGGCCGAGATCGGCGACCCGTTTGCTCTGTCTGTAGCGGCCGAACAATAGGAACGCTGCGAACGACGCTATGAGCGCGTCTGCCGTCTCGAATGCGATGTGTAGCGAGGGATTCCGATAGGCGAAATGGATCACGGGAGTCGCCACCGCTCCGATCGTGACGAGAACACTTATCCCGAGCGCCAGGACGATGTCGGGGTGCGCCAGTGATGCGAGCCGCGAGAGCCGGGAGTCGCTATCGGTCATCGAGTCCCCTCAGCCACTGGACCACGTACTCGAGAGGCTCTTCTTTCCTGAAATAGGCGTCCCCGCCGACCTCGAAGGCGTCTGCCATCAGCGACATGCCGGCGACGGTCACAACGCCGATCTTGGTCGTGGGGGCCCGGCGCTTGATCTCGGGGATCAGATCGAGCCCGTCGAGAACCGGCATCTGAAGGTCGACGAGGACGACGTCCGGGGGGTCGGCCGCGAGGCGCTGGAGCGCGTCCCGACCGTTGGCTGCTTCATCTATCGAGGTGAAGCCCTCGTCCTCCAGCGTCGAACGCAGGACCGCCCGGAATGCCACCGAATCGTCCACTATGAGGACCCTCATGAGCACATCTTGACCACTGGAGCGGCTCCGGGCCCGGCACCCTTTTTCCCAGGGGTTCGCCGGGTTTGTTCCCGGGTTATTCGTGGCGGATCGTCGCCGTGAGG
>DASSMG010000205.1:0-22186 GCA_035688995.1 Actinomycetota bacterium | reverse complement strand
GGGCGCGACTTCGACGACGCGCGAGAGCATTGCGAGGAACTCGCGCGCCGGAACGGGTATCGCTACGTGCACTCGGGCAACGAACCGCTACTCATCGCCGGTGTCGGGACCTCGACCCTCGAGGTGTTCGAAGATCTTCCCAACGTGGACGCGATCGTCGTCCCTATCGGTGGGGGCAGCGGAGCCGCCGGCGCATGCGTGGTCGCATCGCAACTCGACCCGCGGGTCGAAGTGATCGGCGTCCAGTCGGCTCAGGCTCCGGCCGGGTATCTGTCGTGGAAGGAAGGCCGCCTGGTGGAGGACCGCATGGGTACCTTCGCAGAAGGCCTTGCGACGAGGACCGCGTTCGAGCTACCTCAGGAGATCCTGCGCGAGCACCTCGCCGACTTCGTGCTCGTCGATGACGACGACATCCGAGCCGCCATGCGAACCCTGATAGAGGTCACGCGCAATCTCGTCGAGGGAGCCGGCGCGGCGGCCTTCGCCGCAGCCCTTGCTCTGAAGGATCGACTGGCAGGGAAGAAGGTCGTGATCGTCATGAGCGGGGGCAACGTGAGTCCCGACCAGCTACGGGAGCTGCTGGCTCAGTAGCGCGAGAAGTCTCGGATCCTCTGGCGCGGCGCGCGTCGCTCGGGAGTGTTGCCACTCAGCTCGATGAGCAACGCGGCACGGGCGCGATGCCCCCGGTAAGGCTCGAGTAGTTGCATCATGCGTGCGTCGTCGGCGCGCCGCTCTCCGGCAAGGACCCACGCGACGGTATGAGGCAGATGGAAATCGTTCGGGCGAACCGCGTCGGGATCCCCATAGACCGTGCGCTCGACCTCGGCCACGGTCCACGGGCCGATACCGGGCAGCGCGCGTAGTCGTTTCACCGCGGCGTCGCGCGGCATGGTGACCGTCTCCTCGAGACGTTTCGCGTAGCTGCATGCGCATCTGATGAAATCGGCGCGCCGTCGTTCGAGCCCGAAGCGGTGGAACGCGTCGTAGGGGAGCGACGCGAGCACCTTCGGATCGGGCGGCAACATCAGCCGCATCGGGCCGGGAGCCGGTTCGCTCGTGGCGTACGCGAGGTAGCGGTAGGCCCGGTGCGCCTCCACCGTCGTCACCTTCTGTTCGATGATCGTCGGGACGAGGGTTTCGAGCACCGCGTTCGATCGACACATACGTAGCCCCGGTCGCATCGCGAGTAACCGCTGCATCAAACGGTCCCGGGGCGTGAAAGAAGCGACGTCGTCGTTGAGGCCGACCGCATCGGCGGCACGATCCAACGCCCACGCGGCCCCCGGCCCCCACGCGGCCGCGGTAAGAGCCTCCGCCCGGTACGCGTAACGGATCGCGGCGGGGCCTTCCGGCGTGCGCAGCGCTCGCCACACCCGACCCCGCTCGATCCGCATCGTGGGGTCCTGCGGGCCGTGGCGCAGCGGCGCGAGCGTGAGCCGCAGATCGATGCCGGGAGACTCGGCGAGCACCACTTCGGTCATCCTTCGAGCGTATGCCCGGTCGCCTCGAGGGCCCGGTATCCGGCACCGGTCCGGTCGAGCGACCCGGAAGGTCACGGCAGGATTGGGCCCATGGCGAGGCTGTTCGATCTCAACATCGAAGAGGTTCTCGAGAACTGGGAGGTCGCTCACGCCATCCGCGAGGTGATCTCCAACGCTCTCGACGAGCAGTCGCTGTCGGGATCGAAAGACATCGAGATCGCGAAGATGGACGGGGACTGGGTGGTGCGCGACTTCGGCCGCGGGCTCAAGATCGATCACTTCACCCTCAACGAGAACAAGGAGAAACTCGCCGCGTCGACCGGCGTGATCGGGAAATTCGGAGTCGGTCTGAAAGACGCCCTGGCTACCTTCCACCGGCGCGGGGTCGAACCGATCGTCACGTCGCGTTACGGAACCTTCCGACTACGGCAGACCGAGAAGCACGGATTCGACGCGATCACGACGCTCCATGTCGATTACGACGACACGCCTCTCGAGATGGAGGGGACCGAGTTCCGCCTGGTCGGCGCTACCGACGAGCAGATCGACGAGGCTAAGAGCTTGTTCCTGCGATTCAACGACGAAGAAGCCGTCGACGAGACGCGCTACGGCGAGATCCTGAGGGCTAAGCCTCACGAGGGCCGCGTCTACATCTCCGGAGTGTTCGCCGCCGAAGAAGAGAACTTCCTCTTCTCGTACAACGTGACGCACCTGACCGATGCGATGAAGAAGCGACTGAATCGTGAGCGCTTGAACGTGGGCCGCACGACCTACGCCGAACGCGTGAAGGGCATCCTCAAGGAATCGAGCGCGGAGGAGGTGCACGACCTGCTGATCGAGGAGTTGATGGATCGCGGCAGAGGCCCCGTTGCCGACGAGCTGCAATGGATCGAGATCGCGCAGATGACGCTCACGTTGTTGCACGAGAAGGAAGACGTGCTCTTCGTGGTCGAACACGAGCTTCACAGCCACCCCGACGTCCTCGATCACGCCAGAGCGGACGGGCTGAAGATCGTGATCGTGACCAACGCGGAGAAGGCGAAGCTCGTGGAACAAGCGAGGTCCGGCGGGGTCGAGGTGCGGACCCTCGAGAACTACGTGGCGGAGTTCAACGAGAGCTTTGAGTACACGTTCGTCGATCCGGTGGACCTGCACGATGACGAGAAAGAGATCTACGCGTTGACCGCCGAGATCATGGCTCTGGTCGGGATCGAAGGCGATGGGGCCCCCGAGATCAAGATCTCGGAGACCATGCGCATAGGACGCGACGACACCGAAGGGGTATGGGATCCGGACCTCGACGCGATCGTCGTCAAGCGAGCGAACCTCGCATCGCGCCGCAGGTACGCCGCCACGCTCCTGCACGAGTTGGCGCACGCCACCACCGGGGCCCACGACGTCACCCGCGAGTTCGAGAACGTGCTGACGAGCTACCTCGGGCACACCTCCACGGCCGCCCTCGACCGACCTTCCTCTGTCTAGAAAGAACCGCTTAGCGGCGGGGGATCGTCAGCGCTAGTTGGCGCGACTGCGCCAGGAGACGCCCGTCGGGGCTCCACAGTTCGCCGTCCTCCTCGAAGAACCCCTCGTGGGACAGCTTCGAGGAGAAGAAACCGAGATAGAAGTCGTCGGGCGCGGCGCCGGCCACCGGCAGCGGCTCGCGGAAGTGGATCGTCAGGTCGATCGTGGGCGCCACCAGCGGCGTCGTCGCGGGTGGGAACACGACCGGTGGCCACGCATCCATCAGGGTTGCGACCACGAACGCATCGGCCGGCTGGGCCTCGGCGAGGCGGAACCACCCGCCGATCCGTGCGTGCTCGGATCCGGTGAACGGAGGATCTCCGATCGCCCATCGCATGTCGAAGTTGCCCAGGAACGGCGGGAAGTCGGGGCCCTCGACGGGAACCCGGAACGCGTCTTCGAATGCCATCGCGGTGGGCATCGTTGCGTCGGAGAACTCGAAGCCCCCTTCCCACGGTACGGAAAAGGCACCGAGAGCGAGGGCGACGACCTCGCCGTTCTGCGTCGCGCGCGCCGAGGCCGACGTGAGGCTCTTGCCGGTGCGCTCGACCGTTGCCGAGATGTCGAGATCTCCCTGCGCCGGCGCGGACACGAAATGAACGGTCAACGACCGCGGGACGCGCTCGTCGTCGCCGACCACGGCGGCCAGACAACGCAACAGGATCGTTGCGAGATACCCACCGTGGGGGCCGCGCACGACCCACCATTCCGGCGCCAACGTGGCGCGGAAACGGCCGGGTGAGAGCTCTGTAACCGCGCTGGCGCGGTCGAACCTCGTCGTCACCCGGCCTTACTACCCGGTTGCTAGACCTCCCGCTGCAACACCGCCACGAACTGATTCCCGCCCCCGAGCGGGCCGCCACCCAGAGGGACGATGCTGTGCAGGCTCCAGCCCGTCTGTGCGGTCTGGTTCAGCCAGTCGCTGATCGGGTCGAGCCCCGCCTGGTACCCGCCCGGCATCCCTCCGGCCCCCGCGGTGACGTGCCACAGCTTGTATTCGGTTGCCATGCCTTCTCCTTCCTAAGAAGAACTTCGCAAAAGGAAAGGGAGGCGCCGGGTCGCGCCTCCCTTTCGGAATCCCGTGGAACTCGCTACCGACTACGGGTTGAGGTCGATAACGAGCGAGTTGGCGGCCTTGTCGTGGAGCGTCTGCCGCTTCGCGTCCCACAACGGGAACAGGGCGTCGACGATCCCCGGGATGTAACAGAGGATCGATAGGACCAGAGCAACGACCCACCGCAGTGCGGCCTTGCCGTATCCGATCGGCCCACCGGTGGCCTCGTCGCGGACCTGGATCTTCATGACCATCTTGCCCGGCGTCTGGCCCCGCTCACTTCCGTTGAAGTAAACGAAGTAGACGATGCCGAGGATGAAGAAGATCAGCATCGTGATCAGGAACGTCACGAAGAACCCCGTCCCACCGTTACAGCTCGTGATCCCGGTCGTGACATCGGTCTCACACTTGACCGAGTTCGCCGCGCCGATACCGATGATGGCGGTGAGGATGTAGTACGGAACCGCGAGGATGACGCCGTCGATCAGCGACGCAACGACGCGCTTCCACCAGTGCGCTAGAACGCGGCCTTGAGCGTCGGTCGGCTGACCGGCTCCACCGCCGTACGCAGGGGGTCCGCCGGCCGGCGGGGGACCTGCTTGACCGGGGGGTGGCCCCGGGGGTGGCGCTTGGGACATCGGGTCTCCTTCCTTTCTGCCTACGGCACCTTCTCTGGAACCGGCGCTCCTACAGGATCGAGAAGCGGAATAGCTCGAACAGCCACATCCCGGCGAGCAAGAGACCCCACAGCAACGGTGGCACCCGTAGCGCCCGCGCCCGCCTCGACACAAGTAGCACCCCGGCGACGGCCACCGCAAGTACTCCCGCCGGATTTGCAGCGAGTGCGGCCCCGATATCGCCGTGTACCGTCGCCGTGACGCTCGTTGTCATGCCACACAGGGGGCATGGGATCCCTGTGGTGGCCCGCAGGGGGCAGATCAGGTCCGGATGAGGAACCAGCGGATAGAGCGCAGCGGCGCCCAGGAACGCGCCCGCAGTGAGGGAGATGCGTTCGAAGACGTGGATGCCGGGGGTCGCGACCTGGGTGGGAGCCACGGCATCGGACATATCGTCACCATAATGACGTGGAGCGACCCAGTCGATGGGGATTGTCAGTTACGACGAGCCTTGGTTGCCGCTAGTTGCTCGAGGAACGGCTCGGGCGGAAGATCCTGGAGACCGGCGACTTTGCCCCGGAGCCTGGTCCAGAGATCGTTGGCGAGCTGTGCCCGCGCCGCCGGCGTGAGGTCGCCTCGCCGCTCCAGGAACCTCCGAACCGTTACAAGCTCTTCCGCCGTGATGGCGCTGACGTCGGCAACATCGTCCGCCGCCGGAGCCACGACCGACCCCGGCGAGGCCGCGCGGGGGGCGGCGGGGGCCGGGCCGAGCTCCCTCACGACGACGGTTCCCGCGGCGATGTCGCCGACCCTCTGGTTCAGCCGCGTCAAGGCGATGGAGATCATCCCGACGACGTACGCGCCCGGCAAGAGGTCGATGAGTCGTAGCAGATTGCGGATCGCGCTGGCCACGAAGCCGACCGGGCGACCCCCGATCCTCACGACGCGCAGCGACGTCCAGCGTTTCCCGGGCGTACGGCCGTTGGCCAAAGTCTCGAAGAGGACGTCGTATCCGAACCAGACCACGAACGTGACGATGGAAAAGATCGCTTGTGCGATGAACGTGGCGCCTTCCGAACCGAACAGTTGCGCTCCTCCGAACAGAGCAAGCAACGACGCAACGAAGAGCACGAGTTTGATGAGCGTATCGACCAGTGAGGCGACGAATCGTGATCCGATACCGGCGAGCGTGAGTTCCACCGAGACGCCTTCGGGGGTGGGGATCGTGATCCGATCTTCGTATCGCACGAGATGAATCTAGAACGCTTCCTGCAACGCGGGTCAGAGGAGTGGAGCGAGCTGGCCTCGCTCGTCGAACGTGCGCGTGGCAAGCCGGAACGTCTCGCGCCGGACGACATCCACCGGCTCGGGTCGCTCTACCGCTCGGCCGCAGCCGACCTCGCGCTGGCGCGACGGCGGTGGGCGGGGGATCCCGCGACGCAGAGGCTCGAGGGCCTCGTCACCCGTGCCCGTCCGTTGATCTACGACACCGAGCGGGGGCATTCCACCTTCCTTACGTTCTTCTCTAGGACCTACTGGCGCTACGTGCGCGAACGGCCGGTCCTGCTCGCGCTGGCGTGGGGGTTGTTGCTCGTGCCCGCGCTCTTGGCGGCATGGTGGGCCGTAACGGACCCGGGCGGAGCCATCGGGCTCGTGCCTCAGCAGTTCCGTCACGCAACCGAGCCGCGTGGGGGCGACCTCGGCGTCTCCGTGCCGGAGCAAGCGGCCTTCGCCAGTGCGATCTTCACCAACAACATCAGGGTGACGTTCCTTGCGTTCGCGGGAGGCATCGCTGCGGGACTCGCAACGGCCGGGGTTCTGATCTTCAACGGCACCTTCTTGGGCGCGGTCGCCGGCCTGGCCTTCGAATCGGGCAACGGTCGAGCCTTCGTCGAGCTCGTGACGGCACACGGTGTGTTGGAACTCTCGTGTATCGCAGTGTCCGCGGCCGCGGGATTACGTATCGGCGCCGCGATCGTGGCTCCGGGGAGGCTCCGCCGCGGCGAGGTCGTGCGGAGCGAAGCTCGGGTCGCGGTGGCCATCGTGTTGGGGACCGCCCCATGGTTGGTGGTGGCCGGGCTGGTCGAGGGGTTCGTCACGCCGGCAGGTTTGGGGCTCGGGCCGGTGGTGACGATCGGCGCGTCGCTGGGGATCGTCTTCTGGACGCTCGTCTTCGTGCGCGGCCGCGCTAGGTCCGACCCCGAGACTTAGCGCGCAGATACGCGCCCACGGCAACGGACGCGAGATCCTCGGGAAGGCCTTCGACGACCGTCGCGCCGGCTTGGCGCAGTCGTGCGGCAACGCGCGTGCGTGCCGACGCGACGTCGAGCGCAACGCTCAGCGCGTAGACGTCGTCGACGTCGTCCGGCGGGTTCGTCAGCAACGTCCTGAGCTCGGGATCGAGCACGCTCGCAACGATCACCGCGTGGCGTCGCGCGATCACCGGGATCGCATCGACGAGGGGGCGCGCAGCCGCGTCCTCGACGATGTCGGTGAAGACGACCATGAGCGAGCGCTTGCCACCGGAAACCGTGCGGAACGCGAGTTCGTAGTCGCTCTCGGAGTCGGACGCCTCGATGTCGAACAGGGCACGAACGACGTCATCACCGCCCGCGCGCCGGGGCTCGACGTGCCTGATCACCTCGTCGTCGAAGGCGATCGCACCGCAACGGTCTCCGACGACGTTCGCGACCGCAGCGACTGCAGTCACCGCGTCCATCGCAGCATCGAGCCGGGTGCGATCGCCCGCGGGTGCGGCCATGAGGCGGCCGCTGTCGACGACACACATCACGTCGCGATCCTGCTCGACGCGGTACTGGTTGCTCATCGGTTTCCCGGTGCGGATCGAGGCGATCCAATTCACTTGGCGGATGTCGTCGTCGGGCAGGTAGTCGCGGATCGACTCGAAGTCGGTTCCGAGCCCCAACGGGCCTCGCATCACGCGACCGGCTTCCCGGAAACGGCCGCGGCGTACCGCCGTCGCGATCCGGCGAGCCGCGGGGAGATCCGGATAGACGAGCACCTCATGGGGTTCGTAACGGTGATGCCGGCGACCCAGGCCGAGGGGTCCTTCGGAGCGCTCGCCGGTGGGCGGCAAGAGATGCCGGCCGCGCCTGCGGGCAGTAAGGGTGCCGGACAGCCGAGGGCCTCCGCCCCGAGGCGTCACTTCCACGTCGACGGGGGCGGCCTGATCCAGCCAGATCTGGCGGGCGTCGGGGGCGTCGGCAGCGAGCTCGAACGATGCAGGGATGCCTCGGGACACGATCTGCGGGAAACGTTCGGTGAGCTCGGGGGCCGCGCCGACCGAACGCGCGTCGAGGAACGTTGCCACGGCCAGCGCGAGCGCCGCCAGCGCGGGGATCCACAGAGGCACGATCAGGCACGTGAGTGCGAGGAGCGCGATCGCCGCAGCGGCGCGCGGACTGGGCGAGAAGCTGGTCACCGGGGAACGGGGACGGTGCCGAGCGCGGCGCGAACCGCGTCGTCCGGCGTGTAGCGCTCCAGTTCGGCTTCCGGCGACAGGATCAGGCGGTGACGCAACACGGGCAATGCCATGCGCGCGACATCGTCCGGAGTAACGAAATCACGACCTTCGAGCCGGGCCGCGGCGCGCGCTGCCGCGAGAAGATGTACCGCGGCGCGGGGGCTCGCTCCCAGGATCACGCTGGGCAGCGACCTCGTCGCGCGAACCACTGCCGAGACGTATGCGACGACTTCGGGGGCCACGGTCGTGGCGTCGACCACGGCGCGCACTCCCGTGAGGTCGTCGGGTGTGACGACCGTGCGGACATCGTCGAACGTCGCAGGCTCGACGCCGTGGCGATCGAGGTTGAGCATCGCGATCTCGTCTTCGGCGGACGGATAACCGACGTCGATCTTCACCACGAAACGATCGAGCTGAGCTTCGGGCAGCGGATAGGTCCCCTCGTACTCGATCGGGTTCTGCGTCGCGATAACGAAGAAGGGGTCGGGCAATGCGCGCGGGCGACCTTCGACGGAAACCTGGTGCTCCTGCATCGCCTCGAGCAAGGCTGCTTGGGTTTTCGGCGGTGTGCGGTTGATCTCGTCGGCGAGCAGCACGTTCGTGAAGACCGGACCCTGCCGGAACGCGAGCTCACCTTCGTGGAGCGTCATCGTGCCGGTGAGGTCGGACGGGAGCATGTCGGGGGTGAACTGAACGCGCCGGAACTCGAGGCCGAGCGCCCGGGCGAGGGAGTTCGCCATCAGGGTCTTCGCAACGCCGGGGACCCCTTCGAGGAGTGCATGGCCCCCGATAGCGAGCGCAACGATCATCATGTCGACGACCTCGCCCTGACCCACGACGACCTTGCCCAACTCTGCGGCGACGCGGTCTCGGATCTCGGCTACCACCGGAACTCCTCCAATCTCACCAGCGCCCTCCCCGCCGCGGTCACGGCCTCGGTGCTCCCAGCGACGGAGAAGATCGCCTCGACCTCTTCCTCGGTCAGTCGAGACGCTGCAGCAACCCGCCGGTACTCGGTCTCGGACGCGTCGTGGGGAAGACCCGCTCGACGCGCGAGCGCCGCCCGGGCCGCCGCGCGCACCGGTTCAACCGCCTCCGCCGGCTTCCGCGTGCGGGCGAGTGTAGTGGCGAGCGCTTCGATGTACGCACTGCGGGGTGGCGGGAGGTCGCGTTCCGAATCTTCGGGGGCCCCGATCCTTCGGCCGGCCGCAACCATCCACACGAGCGCCGCGATCGCCATCCCGAGAAGCATGACCCGCCATCTGAAAGGCAAAGCCGCGAGCCCGGTGGCCGTGCCGTAACCGTGAACGCCCTCGGCGAACATCACCGAGCTTCCGGGAGCGCCGGCGATGTCGATACCGAAAGCGGCATTGTCCGCGGCGCCGAGACGCGCGTTGTCGAGCATCGAGGTCGTTGCCAGGAGAACGATCCGCCCCTCACCGGCGGTGGCTACCGCTGCGACGTTCGAGTTCCGATCGCCCAGGATCGGCAGCGAGCTTCCTCCGGTGAAAGCACCGGACCCGTCGGTCGTCACGGTTCCGACGCCGGCCGTCTCCGGCGTCTGCGCGAGGGGCACGACCGAGGTCGGCCCGTCGGGTGCCGGCTCCGGTGGATCGGTCACGAGCGTGGGGAGCCACGCCTCGGGGTTGCCTCCGATGACGAGACGCCCACCGTCGGCCACGTAAGCCTTGAGCGCGTCCACCTCATCGGGGGCGAGCTGTTCGGGGTCGAGCACTAGCAACGTGTCCACCCGCGGGACGCCGTCGGCGAGGCTCCCACGCAACGGCGCGACACCGAAACCCTCGGCCGCCAGGAGCTCGGCGTACGCGGCGGTCCCATCGTCGTCGGTCGCGTACGAGGACGATGGCGGTCCTTCGGGCCCCCCGAACGCGTTCCGAAGCATCGTCAGCCCCACGTTGATCGCCACGACCACTCCGACTATGGCGAGGCCCCACTTGAACCACCCTCGTCGGGTGCTCATCGCGTCACCTTCTGCAGCACGTCGCGCCACCCGCTGTTCGCTTCGGTCGAGTCCTCTTTCGTGGCCCGCCGTCCCCCGTACGCGATCTCGTCGAAAGACTTGCCGATCCGGTCGAACTCGTTGAGCGCGAGCCGCCGTCGGATGTCACCGGTCGTGAGCGAGCTGCGCGCCGGGATCGCCCTCGCGCGCGCAAGCCGGATCACGCCGGCCTGGAACATGAGCCGAACCGCGCTCTCGTGATCTCCCCGAGCGGCCGCCCGCGCCGCATCTCGTTCCAAGCGACGTGGATCGTCGTGCGCGTGAACCTCGACGGTCGATCGCTCCAGCTTGGCTCGGGTCCTCGTCGAGATGGCGCGCCGGGCCCCCCACACCGCCAGCGCGATCACTCCGATCCCGGTCAAGAGCCACAGCGTTGCGACTCCACCGGGGGTGGCACGCCCGAGCGCTTCGTACGCGTTGACGATCGCGTCCCACGCCGACCGGAGCGCGCGTGCGATCGGGTCGAGCCATCCCGCGATCGTCTTCAGGACGCCACGGAACGGACGCGGTACCTGCGCGGGGCGGTAGCGCCGTTGCGACAGGATCTCCTGCACGCGACGACGGCTGTCGTCCGGGTTGGGAGTGGGGGCCGCGACTCCCTCGCTCGACAGCAGCGTCGCGACCCGTTCCTCGATCGAAGAACGGGGGGCGTCCTGCAGGAGACGCTGCATGTCGACCGGCCGTCCGTCGATGTCGGCGACGTTCTCCAACTGCTCGAGTGCGCCGTCGTCGAATTCGGCACGGTGGGCGAGATCCCGAACCGCGTCGCTCGTGGCGGCCGAGGCCGCGGACGCGCTCATCACCAGGAACGCGACCGCCACGACGACGGCGCTGGTCGTCTTCATCGCAAGGACAAGAAGGCCACGACCGCTATCGCGAGGGTCGCCATGCCGATCCAACCCAGGACGATCCCTGCGGTCGCAAGGCCACGTCCGTTGACGGTTCCGTTCGAGGCGTCGATACGACGCTTCGCCGAATAGCCGAAGAAGAGCGCCGCGATCGAGCCGAGCCAGAACAACCACACGATCCCGAATACGAGTGCGGCTATCGCCCGTCCGTCGGTCTGCTGAGCCTGGTAGGCCGGCGCGGGGGGCAGCGGCGGGCCCCCTTCGTACGCGGGAGAGGGCTGGATGTAGGTCCCCGACAGCGGGGAGGCCGGCGGAAGGAGAGCCGCGTGCGGGCTCTCTGCGGTGGATCCGATCCGCTGCGCCAGCAGCTGTAGGTCGAACCCCTCCTTGCGGACGCGGAGATCGAAATAGAGAACCGCGACGACGGCCGCCTGGAACGGGGTGACCACGACGCTTCCCACCGTTCCCGCGATCGTGTCGAAGACCTGGGTGAGGAACACGTTCTGGCCTACGTTGCTGAAGTTGACGATCGCGACCAGCGCGCCCACCGCACCGCTCACGACGAAGGCGAGCATGTAGGCGAGCAACAACACGGCGAAGGTCGACCACCACCGGTTCTGAACGAGGTTGAACGACCTGCCGAGTGCTCGAGTGCCGCGCGCACCTTCGGTCAGCACGATCGGGATGGCGACGCTCCACGATGCCCACAGCCACACTCCCGGGGCGATACAGAACAACAAGCCGAGCCCCGCTCCCAAACCGGCCAGGAACGTCACCCACAACAGGGAGCGGAGATGACCGAGCGCGTAGCGAAGCGACGAGCGCCAGTCGGCCGTGGTTCCGAGATAGGCGTCGGTTACGGCCTTGAAGCATCCACCGGTTGCGAGAGTGGTGCCGACGAACGCGATGAGCGACGCGAGGAGATTCCCCGCGAACACGAGTGCTATGTCACGGCCGGTGAACGTGGGGACCTGAGTGTTCGGATCGATCTGGAACGGATTGCCGCCCGTCGCCGCGACGCTGTCGGGAATCGTTGAAGCGATGATGAACAACCCGATCGCCTGAACAGGCACGACCACGAGGGCGACGATCCGGAACAAGGTGAACGCGAAGCGCGTGTAGATCTTGATTGCAACGTCGAGGATCTCGCCGATCCTCAGCGGGCGAAGGTCGGCAGGAGTCGTTTCCGCCGTTGCCATGACGAGACCTTAAGACGTCATGCCGCGGCTAAGCTGAGTCGATGTTCAAACGTGCTCGCTTATTGGTTCTCGCACTCGTGCTTGCTTCGATCGCCGCTGCGTGCTCGGGCGGCGGAGGCTCCGACAGCATCAAGGTATCGATCACGGACCCTAAGGACGGTGCGACGGTCGCCGCCGGCGAATCGGTGCCGGTACAGGCCGACATCGAGGGGGCCGACCTTGCCACTTCGATGACCGACACGAGCGCCGGCCACATCCACATCTACGTCGACGGCAAGATCGCCAGCATGCCGATCGGCGACAGCGCGACGGTGAAGCTGAAGCCCGGCGACCACGAGATCGAGGTCGAGTACGTCGACGCGGACCACAAGTCGCTGGACCCCCCGGTGATCGCCACGGTGCACGTCACCGCCAAGTGATCGCGGTAGTCAACCGGGACTAGTCCGAACGCCCCCCAGCACCACCCGCTGCGCCCCTCAAGTGGGGGTTTCGCGCCGTCGATATCTGAGTTATCTGACGCCATCCGAAGAAGAGGACCAATTGAGCTCCTCAGTGATGCCGCAGGGCGAGCCGTTACCGACTCGCTCCGCCCTCGGCACCCTGATCACCCAGCAGCTGCGCGTGCTGCTGGAACGCCGCGCGGTGCGGATCGCCGTGATCGGCGTCCTGATCGCGGCCGCGTCTCTGTTCACCTACCTGCCGAGCGACGTCGGCAGCTCGGAGTGGATGTTCATCCTTCCGGTCGCCGTCGCGGCGATCGCCGCCGGGCTCCGCGAGGGGCTCGTCACGGCCTTCATCGCCTCGATGATGGCCGGCATCTTCGCCGCGGACAAGACGACCAGCTTCGACGCGACGAGCGTGCTGCTGACCATCTTCTCGGCGCGCTTCGCTCTGTACGGCATCACCGCCGCCGTTCTCGGTGCGTTCGCCGAGGCCCACTACGCGGTGCAGGACCACCTGCGTCAGCTTGCGCTACTGGACCCGCTCACCAAGGTCTCCAACATCGAGCGGTTCCACCACGAGATCCGTTTGCTCGAAGCGGCGCACGTCCCCTATGCGGTGCTGATCACCGACCTCGACAACCTCAAAGCGCTCAACGACAAGCACGGCCACCAGGCCGGGTCCGCGGCGATCCAAGCCATGGCGAACGTTCTCCGGCGGGTGGTCCGGACCACCGACCTGGTCGCGCGTTTCGGGGGCGACGAGTTCGTCGTGATCCTGCGAGAGGCGGATCGCGTGGGGGCCCAGATCGTCATGAACCGCGTGCGGAAGATGCTGGCCGAGGAGCGGTTGGCGATAGCGCCGGACGCCGACCTGCGCGTCAGCATGGGCGTCGCTCTTTCCGGTGAGGACGGAGGAACGCCCGACGAGCTTCTTGCGGCCGCCGACCGGGCGATGTACCTCGAGAAGCGGGAGCGCAAGCTCCGGGACTGACGCGCCGGTAGCATCGCCGTCGTGGAGGCGAGCGCGGGACCCAACCTGCCCTACGAAGGCACGATCCACGAGACGCTCGGTATCACCGCGCTCGAGGCGACGCCGGACCGGGTCGTGCTCCGGATGCCCGTGGGCCCCCGGGTCGCGCAGCCGATGGGCCTTCTTCACGGCGGTGCCTCCGCGGTGATCGCGGAGAGCGCGGCCTCGATCGGTGCATTCCTCAACTGCGAGCCCGGCGGATACACGGTGGGCACCGATCTCAACATCAGCCATCTACGGGCCAAGAGCGACGGGCACGTCACTGCCACCGCCGTTCCTGCTCGCAAAGGACGTTCGATGCATGTCTGGACGATCGAGATAACCGGAGAGGACGGCGAGCTCGTCGCGATCGCGCGATGCACACTTGCCATCCGCAAAGCGAAAGGCTGATCGCATGTACCAACGGATCGTCGCGGGCACCGATCTGTCGAAGACCGCAAAGTTCGCGACCGATCGTGCCGCGACCCTGGCGAGCTCCCTCGGTGCGGAGCTGTTCCTCGTTCACGCGGGAACCGACCCCGGCGACGAGCTGAAACAGCAGGCCGAGGAATACGGCGCCGAGGTCGTCGTCACCCCCGGATCGCCGGCCGAAGTTCTCATCTCGGAGGTCCAACGTCTGGATGCGGATCTCCTGGTGGTCGGAAGCGTCGGGATGAGTGGGGCGCGCCGGTTCCTCCTCGGCAGCGTTCCGAACAAGGTGTCCCACCACTCGCCGACCGACCTTCTGATCGTGAAGACCGACCCACCCCCGCGCGAGATCGGTCCCTATCGCCGGCTCCTGGTCGGGACCGACGGGTCGCCCACCGCGACGCGAGCGGTGAAGATCGCAGCCGGGCTCGCCGCGAAGTTGAACGCCCAACCGGTCATCGTTTGTGCTTTCGAGCCGCTCACCGAGGCCGAACTGGCCCGCCTTCGAGCCGACCCGAACGACCCCGTTGCCCAGTGGAACGCGTCGAAGGTCGCGTCGGAGACCCCCGACGAGTTCCGGTGGCGCATCGCCGACGCGGTCAAGGCCGAGGACGTTCTCGAACGCGCCAAGGAGATCGCGGTCGCCGAGGGCGCCCTCCCCAAACTCCGTCCCGAGGAAGGACATCCCGTGGAGCGCTTGATCTCCGTCGCGGAAGAGGAGGAGGTCGATCTCATCGCGGTGGGGAGCGTGGGGATGACCGGCCCCAAGCGGTTCATGCTCGGCAACGTCCCGAACCGCATCTCCCACCACGCACCGACCGACGTCCTGATCCTGCACACGAGCTAACGCGAACTTTCGTAACTGAGTAACCGTGGAGGGCGCGCTGAGCGACTCAAAACCGGGTTCCGTGCCGTTTCGAGCCTTGATCGTCACGGCTCACCCCGACGACATGGAGTTCGGCTGCGCCGGAACGCTTGCCCTCTGGGCCGACCGGGGCGCCGACATAACGCTCTGCATCGCGACCGACGGCTCGACCGGGACCCAAGACCGAGACCTGATGGGGGACCGGCTCTCGCAGGTGCGCAAGGAGGAGTCGAGGGCCGCGGCCGACGTGATCGGGATCAACGAGGTCGTCTGGCTCGATCGCCGCGACGGCTACGTCGAGTACACGCTCGATCTGCGTCGCGAGATCGCTCGCATCTTTCGCCGCTACAAGCCACACCGTTTCATGGTCATGGACCCGACCCCCACGATCGAGGACCGCTTCATCAATCATCCCGATCACCGCGCGGTCGGTCAGGCCTCGCTCGATGTGTCGATGACGGCGGGAACGACGCCCGGGCATTTCCCCGAGCTCCTCGACGAGGGTCTCGAGCCGTGGCGAGGTCTTCGAGAGGTCTGGATCCAGGGGCCCGGCGCGAAGCCGCGAGCGGTTGATGTCACGACCACGATCGATCGCAAGATCGAGGCACTGATGTGCCACCGAAGCCAGGTCGGCCACAATGCCGACGACATCGCCGCGTTCGTGCGGCGTTTCACGGCCGAAGCCGGTCAGATCCACGGGTTCGACTATGCGGAGACCTTCCAGGTGATCAGCCAGGGGCCCGGCTTTCATGCCGGTGAGCAGGAAGACGAGGTGGATCTCGGCGACCTCGCAACCGCACCCCCCGACCCCCGCGCCTAGGGCCTATCCCGCGCCGGCGGGCGATGGAATCGACGCTCCTGGGCGACACGGATTCTTCTTTGTCACATCTCTTCTGTAGAACTGCCTGACAGAAGTCAGGCAAGTGCCTGACAAAAGTCAGGCATCGGAACGGAGAAACATGTTCGAAAAAGATGGCGGCGGGGGCGCCCGCGAAAACGACGAGAAGGCCCGCGAAGACATCCGCTTCGTTACCGCCCGCGACCTAGGTCGCCACACCGCCAAGCTTCTCGACGAGGTGGGCCGGGGGATCAAGATCGTCGTGACCCGGCGCGGCGCACCGTGTGCCAGTCTCGTTGCGACCGAGAACCTGATGCTGCTGGAGCGGGCGCGCCGACCGTCTCCGACCGAATCTTTCGAGGAAGAAGAGCTTGATCTCGATAGCTTCGAGCTCCCGGCCGAGGCGTGGACGGTCCTGGAGCTCTTCGCCCGGCTCCGGAATGTCGATGTCGTGGTTTCCGAGACCGATCTATCGGTCCAGGAGGTGCTGGCAACCATGTCCCGTCTCGAGCTGAGGAAGCTCGTTGCGCTGACCCCCGGTGGGTATCGGGTCACGTCGCTCGGGCGCCGGGCGCTGGCACAGCTCGACCAGGCCCGGGATTAGGGCGCCCTAACCTGCGGTTGTAGACTACAGACACCGCCCGACGACGACCCCAGGAAGGGATGTCTGTGGCTACGGACGCTGAAGACCTCAAGATCCAGGAAGAAAACGCCCAGGTCCGAGCGATCAAGGGTGACTACAAGTACGGCTGGCACGACGCCACCTCGTACGACGAGGCCCCCGAGAAGGGGCTGAATCACGACGTCATCGACATGATGTCGGATCGCAAGGGCGAGCCCGACTGGATGCGGAAGTTCCGCCACAAGAGCCTCGACATCTTCTATCGCAAGCCGATGCCGAGCTGGGGCGCCGATCTCTCAGGGATCGACTTCGACGACATCTACTACTACATCAAGCCGATGAACTCGGTGAAGTCGTGGGACGACATGCCCGAGGACATCAAGGCGACGTGGGACAAGCTCGGGATCCCCGAGGCCGAGAAGAACTTCCTCGGCGGCGTGTCGGCGCAATACGAGTCCGAGGTCGTGTACCACAAGACCAAAGAAGAGCTCGAGCGGCGCGGCATCATCTTCACGGACATGGACACCGCGCTCCGCGAGCACGAGGACATCGTCAAGCAGTACTTCGGAACGATCATCCCGCCGGCCGACAACAAGTTCAGCGCGCTCAACTCCGCGGTGTGGAGTGGCGGCTCCTTCATCTACGTGCCGCCGAACACCGAGGTCGAGATCCCACTGCAGGCCTACTTCCGCATCAACCAGGAGAACATGGGCCAGTTCGAGCGGACGCTGATCATCGTCGACGAGAACTCGTGGGTTCACTACGTCGAAGGTTGCAGCGCGCCGATCTACACGAGCGACTCACTGCACTCCGCCGTCGTCGAGATCATCGTTAAGCGCAACGGTCGCTGCCGGTACACGACGATCCAGAACTGGTCGAACAACGTCTACAACCTCGTCACGAAGCGTGCTGCTGCGTACGAGAACGGCATCATGGAATGGGTCGACGGCAACCTCGGGTCGAAGGTGACGATGAAGTACCCGAGCATCTACTTGCTCGGCGAGCACGCCAGGGGAGAGGTCCTGTCCATCGCTTACGCGGGGGCCGGGCAGCATCAGGACGCCGGCGGCAAGGTGATCCACGCTGCTCCCAACACGCAGAGCTCGATCACGTCCAAGTCGATCAGCAAGGACGGCGGACGAGGCGGTTACCGCGGGCTCGTGCGCATCGAGGAAGGCGCGGAGCACAGCAAGAGCCACGTCATCTGCGACGCGTTGATCCTCGACGAGGACTCGCGCTCCGACACCTATCCCTACATCGAGATCGAAGAGGAATCAGCCGCGGTGAGTCACGAGGCGACCGTCTCCAAGGTCTCCGACGAGCAGCTCTTCTATCTGATGAGCCGCGGTCTCGACGAGACCCAGGCGATGCAGATGATCGTGCGCGGCTTCATCGAGCCCATCACGAAAGAGCTCCCGATGGAGTACGCGGTCGAACTACAGCGCCTCGTCGAGCTTCAGATGGAAGGAAGCGTCGGCTAGGAAACTAGCTGCGGTACTCCGCCGGCAGCTCGCTAACCGCGATCAGATTTCCCTCGGTGTCCTTGAAGAAGGCGCCCCTCTCGCCGCCCATGTCGGCGATGCCGCGCTTGTCCGTCTTCATCTCGGGGAAGTCGTACTGCTCGAAGGTCACGCCTCGCTCGATCATGAGGTCGACGGCCTTGTCGACGTCGTCGACCATCATGCCCATCTGGGTGTGGTCGCCCGACGCCTTTCCCATCGACGGGAAAACGAAGAAGCCGGTCCCTGCATCCCACTCGTACATGGCGCTACCGTCGGGCATGACCTGGGTGGGCTCGAGGTCGAATGTCTCCTCGTAGAACTTCCTCGCCCGGGCGACGTCCTGAGCGGGTATCGCGGTACCTACGCGCGCGTTGAAGATCACTGCTTCCTCCATTCTCTGAGCGCCTCCGACGACTCCGAGCGCTTGCATTCCTTGATACGCCCCCGCTCGGGTCCCCGCTAGTGGCTTCGGCGTTCCGTTTCCCCTGACCGGGGCCGCGCCGTACCCGGATGGGGGATGGACCCCGCCGGGCGCAGACCGGACGATTGGCACGAAATCCGCGCGAAAAAATTTGCTTGATCAGGTTTGACCCGGTAGAACATGGGCACATTCCCTTACGCAGCGCAGTCAAGCGGCGACGAAACGTGACACAAAGGGCGATCTGGACATGCTTTCGCATGAGAGGTTGACGAGATCTCGGCTTCTGCTGGTCGACGATTCTCCGGATCTGATCTTCATCCTCGAGCAGATGCTCGCCCGCCACGGGTACGAGCACGTGGTCTCGACCACGGACCCGTCCAAGGCGGTCGACCTGTTCCGGGCCTTCCGCGCCGACCTCGTCCTGCTCGACCTGCACATGCCTCACATGAACGGCTTGGACCTGATCGCCGGGCTTCTCGATGCGGCCGGGGACGACTTCCTTCCGATCATCATGCTGACCGGCGACCTGACCCCCGAGGTCCGCCACCGGGCGCTCCGCACGGGGGCCCGCGACTTCATCACGAAGCCGTTCGACGACTCCGAAGTGCAGCTCAGGATCGGCAACCTCCTCGAGATGCGGCACCTCCACACCGACCTGAAGTCCCAGAACCAGATCCTCGAGCGGAGGGTGGCGGAACGGACCCGGGACCTCGAGCGGGCGAAGAAAGAGATCCTGCTCCGGCTCGCCCGGGCCGCCGAGTTCCGCGACGATGCGACGGGGCGCCATACCCAACGGGTGGGCCTGGTCGCCGGTCACATCGCGGCGGCCCTCGAGATGCCTGCGAAACAGGTCGAGATCATCCGCGAGGCGGCCCCCCTCCACGACGTCGGCAAGATCGGCGTACCGGACGATGTGCTCCTGAAGGCCGGGCCGCTGTCACCCAGCGAGTGGGAGGTCATCAAGCGCCACACGGTGACCGGTGCCCGGCTCCTCGCCAACTCCGTGTCGCAGACCCTGAAGGTCGGCGAGAAGATCGCACTGACCCACCACGAACGGTGGGACGGCCGGGGCTACGAAGGGCTCAAGGGCAAGCAGACCCCTCTGTGTGGCCGGATCGTGGCCGTGGCGGATGCCTTCGATGCCATGACCCACGACCGCCCTTACCGGGAGGCCCTGTCGAGGCGGGACGCCCTCACGGAGATCGATGCCTGCCGCGGGTCCCACTTCGATCCGGAGGTGGTGGATGCCTTCCTCGCCGCCTACGACACGATCGACCACGACCTGAGCGGCGCCGACATCACCACCGCCGGCTCCGCGACCCTGTAGGAGAGGCCCCCTCTCCCGCAAGGCAGACCGAGCAGATGCGCTAAGTTTCCTCGATGCGTCGTGGAGCATTCTTCCCCGGCTCCCGGGTGCGTATGGGCCTTTTCGCCGCTCTTCCTCTAGCGGCCGCCATCGGAGCCGGTGCTTACTTGATCCCGTGCAGGGTCACCACCTGTGAGGGCCATGCCCTCGCGGGCGGAGCCGGCCACTTCGAGACGACCCTCAGACCGGGCGCCGAGGTCATATGGGCTCCCGGCAGCATCGAGAACACCAGCGATTCGCCGGTGACGCTCTACTCCGTCGATGTAGACACCGCCCCCGGCTTCCACGCCGCGGCCGAGGTCAAGAAGGTCGAGTTGATCCCCGGCACCTTCGGGACCGGATTGTTCGGGACGTATCCGCCGCTGGACGCGTCCGCGACCGACCCATGCGACACGGTCACGCTTCGGCGCCCGGAAGGTCTTCGCCTGGCCCCCGGCCACGACCAGTCGGTCGCGCTGTGGCTGAAGATCGCCGACGATTCCAATCCCGCGGGAGTCACGCGGACGGCGAAGATCCAAGGGATCAAGTACGTCTACGAGCAATCCGGCCGCCGCTACGAGACCTACGACCGGGTCCGCCTGACCGTGACGGTCGACGACCTCGCTCAGCCCCGTCCGCTGTCGCTGGTCGAGTCGTCGTGCGACAACGTGATCCGGCTTCCCGCCTAGCTCCCCTTACGAGAGGGGCGGTCTCCGGTCGATCCAGGACCGCTCCGCCTCCAGTTGGGATGCGATGCGCACCAAGAGGTCCTCGCGGCCGTACGGCGCGACCAGTTGGATCCCGATCGGGAGGCCGTCCTCACTCTGGAAGAGCGGCAACGAGATCGCCGGTTGCCCGGTCAAGTTGAACGCGGCCACGAACGAAACCATCTGCGTCGACATCGCCAAGCCCTGCATCGGGTTCTCTTCGGTCGGCTCCCACGATCCGAGCGGCGGCGGGGGCTGAGGGATAGTCGGGGTCAACAACAGATCGAACCCACCGGCCCACCAGTCCGCCGTGTCGCGGCTCCGCGCGTGTATCGCCTCTATCGCCTTGATGTACTCGGTCCCGGTCACCTGGCCCGCGAGTTCCGCGAACTGCCACGTTCCCTCTTCGACGTCGTCCGGACCGAACGTGCGACCGATCACGCGACCCCAGGAGTCGAGTTCCCAGCGCGCCCACGCCGCGATGATGGTCACGCCGTGACTGATGACGTCGGTGTCGTTGAGGCTCGCCGGCGAGTCCTCCTCGACCTCGTGTCCGAGCGACCCGAGGAGCGTCGCGGCATCCTGTACCGCGCGCACGCACACGTCTTCGGTGACCGCCATGTCGGCGAAAGCGCGCGTCGTGAAACCGATCCGCAGCTTGCCGGGGTCGGCACCGACCTCGTCCGTCAAGGGACGTGAGAACGGCGGCGCCACGTACGGGTCGCCGGGAACCTCCCCGGACATCACGTCGAGCACACCCGCCGAGTCGCGCACGGTGCGCGACAAGCCACCGCGAACGACCAGGCCGTGCCACGCTTCGCCCAGCTCGGGACCTAGAGAAACGCGCCCGCGCGACGGCTTCAGGCCGACGAGTCCACACTCGCTCGCCGGGATGCGGATCGAGCCACCTCCGTCTCCCGCCGAACCGACCGCCACCATGCGCGACGCCACTGCGGCTGCCGTTCCACCACTGGACCCACCCGTGGACCGCGACGGATCCCAGGGATTGCGGGTTGCGCCGTATGCCTTGGGTTCCGTCGTCGGGACGAAACCGAACTCGGGGCAGTTCGTCTTTCCGACGAACACGAACCCCGCGTCGCGCAGTTTCTTGTGCGAGAAGGAGTCGTGGTGCGGCCGGAAATCGACCTCTTTCATCAGCTTGTTCCCGCAGTGGAACGGTTCACCGGCGATGCTGCCGTCGAGGTCCTTGAGGACCATCGGCACGCCTCGGAAAGGCCCATCGGGCAACTCGGCACGAGCCGCGGCGCGGGCCTGGTCGAACATCGGGTGGATCACGGCGTTCAGCTCGGGATTGAGCTTTTCGATGCGCGCGATCGCGTCCTCGACGAGTTCGGCGGGTGACACCTCCCCGTCGCGAACGAGTTGAGCTTGGGCGGTGGCGTCTAGATCACTGAGTTCGGTCATCCACGAAGGCTAGCGCCCGGCCCGCACCGGCGCGTCGGCGCCCCGGCGAGAACCTAGAAGAGAGCGCGCGACAGCGCTCGGCGAGCTGCCATCGCACGGGCGTCGTCAGGGGGCAACGAATCGAGGAGCTCGACCAAGCGTCGTCGAGCGGCATCGCGCGTGTCACCGTCGGCGACCGTCACGATGTGGAGCAACGGCCGGAACGCAGCCTCGGCGTCGCCGCGGGCCAAGAGGTGATCGGCGAGCGACGACGCGGCCTCGAGGTCGAGTGGATCGGACTCGAGACGGCGCGTGAATTCTTCGGGGTCGCCCTCCTCCGATCGCAGCGCCACGCGGACGCGCGCGAGGGCCATCCG
>DASSMG010000204.1:0-3732 GCA_035688995.1 Actinomycetota bacterium | reverse complement strand
ATTGGACCACGAGTTCTTCGAGGATCTCCTTGCGTTCCTCGAGGGGCCGCGACGTCAGGGATCGTCCGTCCAGGTAGATCACGTCGAATGCAACGAAGGTAACGGGTGTGACTTTCATGGCGCGCTCGATGTCGCGGGGGTTCGAGAGGTTGATCCGGCTCTGCAACCGTTCGAAGGAGGGACGCCCCTTCTGCATGGCGACGATCTCGCCATCCACGATGGCATCGATCGCCACCAACCGCTCGTGGAGTTTCGCGAATTCCGGATAGCAGGCGGAGACGTCGTTGCGATTGCGCGACATCAACACCGTCCGGTCCCACGAGCAGACCGCGAGCGTCCGGACCCCGTCCCACTTCGGCTCGAAGATGTAGCGATCGTCGTCGAAGGCCTCTTCCACCAGCGTGGCCTTCATCGGATCGAGATGGGGGAGTGGCTCCGGCTCGGGCCGTTCGAGCTCTCGCAGCCGGACGAGCCAGTCCTTGTCCTCGGACTTGGCGGTCTTGAACAGGTGCCACACGCCCTGCATCCGCTCGCCGTGCAGGCGGAACGTGAGCTTGCCCTCCTCTTGTTCGAGGACCTCGTAGGTGCCGTTGTCGAAGATGCGCACTTCCCCCGCGCCGTAATTGCCGGCGGGGATCGTGCCCGAGAACGATCCGTACTCGAAGGGATGGTCTTCGACGTGGACGGCAAGGTGTGGCTTCCCGGTCGTCAGCGGCAGATTCTTCGGGACCGCCCACGACACCAGCACGGGCGTCTTGCCGTTGAACATCTCGAGGCGCAGGTCGTAATGCAGTCGACGTGCGTGATGCTGATGGATCAAGAACGACTTGCCGGGTGTCGCCGTCGCGATGTCGACGTCGCCGGGGAACGACTTCGCTTTCGGTTCCGGCGTCTCGTCGAACCTGCGCTTCTCGTTGTAGGTCTTGGACTTAGCCAAGTTCGTTCACCAACCATTGTGCGAGGCCGACCCCAACATGAGGATCGTCGGGCGGCCCTTCCTCGTGTTTCACGAAGACGTAGACGTCTCGCTCTTTACCTTCCTTCTGGAGGAGGGTGCCCCATGCCTCCCGCTGCGAGTCGTCGTAAGTCTCCGATCGGAGCCGAACGTAGGCGACGCGCCCGGGAGGAAGTTGCTCGGGAGGCTTGCCCTCGTAGTCGCTGATGCAGAGAGTGCCGCCCTTGGCAAACACGATCTCGTCCACCTCAGGCACATGCCACGTTTCGTGCTTCAGATCGACCGCGAACGGTGTCGACTCCGGCAGGGCGTCGAGCAATTCGGCAAAGCCGGCGGCTTCCTCCGGCAACCGGGCGGAGAACTGGAGCATCAATGCCCCTAAGCGATCGCCCAGCCCCTCCAGCGACGTGACGAACTCGCCGAGGATGTCGCGTCGCTCCGGCGACGGTGCCAGATTGCGCACGTTCGAGATCATCCGGTGACCCTTCACCGCGAAGCGGAAGCCGTCCGGTGTCGAGTCGTGCCACTTCTGCATCGTCTCGGGAGTTTGGATCCGATAGAAGGTTGCATTGATCTCGCACGCGGTCAGCCTCGTCGCGTAGTGCTCGAGGAACCGCTTCTGGGGAAGCCCCTCCGGATAGAACCCGGGCTTCCATTGCGGATAGGCCCACCCCGAGGTCCCGATGTGAAGGCTCATCTCTTCCTGTCCTCCGCGGCGGCGTCGTCCACGCCGCCTTGCTCTCCGGCACTTCGTTGCCTGCGGCAACTCTGCCTCGGACAATGCACGCGATCGTCGAGACGATCGCTCATCTGGCTTTGATCATCCTCGCTTTCCGGGGCTGCGCGTCTAGCGCCGCGATCGCGTCCTCGATCGACTGGCCGGGTCCCGTCGCGACGGGCAGGAATGGGTCGCCGACCTCGACGACGCGCTCGAAGATGGTCGAGATCGTCCAGTCACTCGGGTGGATCGAGTCGAGCTCATCCCATTCGAACGGTGTGGAAACGGTCGCCCCGGGCTCGGGCCGGGCCGAATATGCGGCCGCGATGTTGGCGCCCTCGCGGTTCATGTTCGTGTCGAGGAAGACTTTCTTCCCTCGCTTGCGGATCTCCCATTCGACCGTCGTCGAGTCCGGGTCGGCGGCGTGCACGTAGTCGTTGACGGTGCCTACGAAGCCGCGCACGTGGTCGTAGTCGACCGTTCCATCGAGCGGAACCATGATCTGCATCCCCGTTGCTCCGGATGTTTTCGGATACGACTGGATCCCGAGGTTGTCGAGCATCACTTTGATCAAGGAAGCGACGTGCTGGACCATCTCCCATTCGGCCCCGTTCATCGGGTCGAGATCGAAGAACGCATACGTCGGATGAGTTTGATCCGGGCCCTTTCCGTGAAGGGGATGGAACTCGATACAACCGAGGTTCGCGACCCACAACAACTCCGCAGGGTCGTTAACCGACAGGAAACGGATCGTCTTGAGATCTCCCACATCGCGCACGGGGATGACGTGCATCCAGTCGGGCGTGTGTTGGGGCGCGTTCTTCTCGTAGAAGAAGTTCCCGTAGATGCCGTTCGGCATCCTTTTCAATGTGAGCGGTCGCTGTTCGAGATGCGGAACCATGACCGGCGAGATGTTGAAGTAGTAGGTGAGTAGGTCGCCCTTCGTGTAGCCCTCTTCAGGCCAGTAGATCTTGTCGAGGTTAGAGAGCCTGAGCTCGCGCTCGCCGGCGCGAGCGATCCAATGCTCGCCTTTCTTGACCAAGGGAAGCTCGAGGGGGAACTCCACGGTTGTCACGCCGGTCACCGGGGTAGATAAACACAGCACGCGATCTCACTGGGAGGTGAAAACCATGGCGAAGGTTGCCTTCATCATGGACGACATGTTCGAGGATTCCGAGTTCCGCGTTCCGTACGACCGGGTCAAGGAACAAGGTCACGAGCCGGTCATCATCGGACTGGAATCCGGTAAGCAGGTCGAGGGAAAGCAACACGAGGAGAAGATCACGATCGAGAAGGGGATCGACGAAGTTTCCGCGAACGATTTCGCGGCAGTCGTCATCCCCGGTGGCTACTCACCGGACAAGATCCGCTCGAACGAGAAGATGGTTTCGTTCGTGCGAGCGCTCTACGGCGACGAGAAGCCGGTCGCCGCGGTCTGCCACGGACCGTGGATGCTCGCCGAGGCCGACATCATCCGGGGGAAGACCGTGACGTCGTGGCCCTCGATCAAGACCGATCTGCGTAACGCCGGCGCGCAGTGGGTCGATCAGGAGGTTGCCGAGGACGGGAACCTGATCACCTCGCGCAAGCCCGACGACCTCGAAGCGTTCAGCAAGGCGCTTCTCGTTCAGATCGAGCAGAGCACGTAAGCAGCCGTAAGAAGGAAGAAGGCCCCGGGAGACCGGGGCCTTCTTCGCGTCCTAAGACCCTTAGGGAGTCGGGGGGCGGTACGGAGAGTCGTCTCTCGTCGCGGTACCGGCCGGCGGGATCTCGGCTTCCTGGACCCCGGGGGGAGTGACGCCGTCGGAGGTTGCCGACCCCGGGTCGGGAGCCGGGGCGGGTCGTCCGAGCGACGTCACGCTTTCGTAGACCAGTGCCGCAGCCGACGCCCCCACGATCGGTCCGATCGCGTACCAGATCAGGTCGCTCCAGGGGACGTTCTTCGCATCGAAGACCATCGACGCGAGGAATGGTCCGAGGCTCCGGGCGAAGTTTGCCGAACCGCCCGTGATCGGGCCGGTGACGAGGATGCCGCCACCGAGAGCGAGACCGATGATCA
>DASSMG010000203.1:0-7217 GCA_035688995.1 Actinomycetota bacterium | reverse complement strand
GACGTTCGCCGTAATCCATTCGGACAGAGCAAGGAGTTCCGTTACTTGCATCTATTCAGTATCTCGCCCGGCTGCGACAGTTTCCTGATTCGACAGGTCCGCCCGCGGACGAGAGGCCTACACGCGTCCCCACTGCAGTCGTCGGTGGTTGCCGGTATTTCTCCATCGTTCGCGCTGGAACTGCTGGATTTCTGCTGGAGGCGCGATGTGGTGATCGACGTCGAGATAAGAAAAACCCCCTGTCACCAGGGGGTTTGTCCGAGCGGGCGACCAGATTCGAACTGGCGACCCTCACCTTGGCAAGGTGATGCTCTACCACTGAGCCACGCCCGCAGAGCCTCATTCTACTGACCGCCAGCGGGCCGGACCACCCACCGCACCGGGGCTAGATCGAACGATCCTGCTCCTGGACCGCCCCGCGCGGTTGCTGGAACCATTCGACGGTGGCCCGCAACGTGACGACGTCGCCGATGACGACCGTGGCGGGCGGCTCGATGCCCGCCGCTTCGGCCAGATCGGCGATCGAGGCGAGGTCCCCCACCACCGTTCGCTGCCTCGGCGTGGTCCCCCACTCGACGATCGCGGCGGCCTCGGTGGGGTCACGCCCTTGCTCGATCAAGTGCTCGGTGGCGCGGCGAAGACCCGCTACTCCCATCATCAGCACGAGGCTTCCGGGGAAGCCCGCGAGTCCGGCCCAGTCGACCTTTCCTTCGGGATGTCCGGCTACGACGGCGAACGACGACGCCACCCCACGATGCGTGACGGGGATGCCGGCATAGGCGGGAGCTGCCACCGCGGCGGACACTCCCGGGACCACGTCGAACGCGAGGCCCGCCTCGGCGAGCGCCCCGGCCTCTTCTCCCCCGCGGCCGAAAACGAAGGGATCTCCCCCTTTGAGGCGCACGACTTCGAGGCCGCGGCGGGCGAGCGACACCAGGAGCTCGTTGATCTCGTCCTGGGTGCTCGAGTGGCACCCCGGCTCCTTGCCGACGAAGTAGCGTTCGGCCCCCGCGGGAGCCTCGGCCACCAGCTCGGGGGCGGCGAGACGGTCGTAGACGACCGCGTCGCACCGCCTCAGGAGCTCGAGCCCCCGGGCGGTGATCAGTCCTGGGTCGCCGGGGCCGGCCCCGACGAGGTGGACGGTGCCGACTTGCGTTTCGCCGTTTTCCACTGTAGAAAGCTGTTTTACTACAGCGACCCAACGAGGGCAACCGCCATGCCACGGACCCTTTCCGACGCCCAGTGGGCCCTGGGGTACCTCGAACCGCAGAACCCCCAGGAGACCTTCAAGAAGGAAGACGACGGCCTCAACGTCCGCGCTCGGATCGAGAACGTCTACTCGAAGAAGGGCTTCGCCTCGATCTGGCCGGGCGATCTGCGTGGGCGGTTCCGGTGGCACGGCCTCTACACGCAACGCCCCGAGTCGGACGGCTACTTCATGCTCCGGATCCGCATCCCCGGGGGCGCTCTGACGGCGGAGCAGCTCGACGCGATCGGCCGGGTCTCGGAGCTCTACGGGAGAGACGTCGCCGACGTGACCGATCGCCAGAACGTGCAACTGCACTGGATCCGCATCGAGGACATGCCGCGAATCTGGGAGATGGTCGAGGGCGTCGGCCTCTCCACCACCGAAGCCTGCGGTGACACGCCACGCAACATCATCGGCTGCGCGCTGGCGGGTATCGATGCCCAGGAAGTGATCGATCCGTCGCCGATGATCCAGGCGGTGCACCGTCGGTTGGTCGGCAATCCCGAGTTCTCGAACCTCCCTCGCAAGTACAAGATCTCGGTCGCGGGATGCCCGAGCGGGTGCGCGCAACACCAGATCAACGATCTCGGATTCGTCGGAACCCGCAACGCCGAAGGCGAGCCGGGATTCGACATCTGGGTCGGCGGCGGACTCGGAACCAACCCGCATTTCTCTCAGCGCCTCGCCGCGTTCGTGGCGCCGGACCAGGTCGAGGAGGTTGCGGTCGGAGTGACCACCGTTTTCCGCGAGTGGGGCTATCGCCGCGCCCGCAACCGGGCCCGCTTGAAATTCCTCATGCGCGATTGGGGGCCGGAGAAGTTCCGCGAGGTGCTCGAGAAGCAGATCGGCTTCGCGCTCGAGGATCTCCCCGAACCTCCCCCACTGCCCGCCGCGCACCGCGATCACCTCGGCGTGTGGCCACAGAAAGACGGACTCAGCTACATCGGATTCGCGCCACGGGCGGGGCGCGTGTCGGGCCATCAGCTGCGCGCGCTGGCGCGCCTCAGTGAGAGATTCGGCCGCGGCCGGTTACGAACGACGACTCTCCAGAAACTCGTGATCCTGGACGTCGATGGGTCCAAGGTCGACTCTTTGACCGCGGAGCTCGAGGCGCTCGGCATGGCGGTTCACGGATCGAACTGGCGCAACAACACGATGGCGTGTACCGGCATCGAGTTCTGCAAGCTCGCGATCACCGAGACCAAGGGGCGGGCCGTCGAGCTGTATCGCTACCTCGAGGAGAAGCTCCCTGGGGTCCAGGACGAGATCCGCATCAACGTGAACGGGTGTCCGAACTCCTGCGCGCGCTACCAGGTCGCCGACATCGGCCTGATGGGGTGCGTGGTCCAGGAGCGCTTCATGGCCGTCGACGACGATGGGCATCAGTACGAGGACCGCAGGAAGGTAGAGGCGTTCCTGGTCCACCTCGGGGGGAGCCTCGATAGCGGCGAGACCGCCTTCGGCCGCAAAGCCCGGGGTGTGAAGGTCCTCGCCAACGAGGTGGGGCCTTACGTCGAGACCCTCGTCAAGCGCTACCGCGCCCGGCGGAACGGGGACGAGAGCTTCGCCTCCTTCGTCGCCGGCCTTTCCGACGCCGGATTGAAGGAATTCGCGGCGAAACCTCAGTTCACCGGGCTCCCGCCCGCGCCTACGATCATCGCGGAACCCCGACAGGAATGAGCAACAAGACGAACATCGCTCACGATCCGTTCGCAGCACCCGCGCTCGATTACGCAACCCTCGAGCACGCGACGCCGCGCGGGATCGTCACGTGGGCGGCCGAGTCCATCGATCGTCTGGCGGTGGCGACCTCGTTCCAATCGTCCGGCCTGGTGATCCTTCACCTACTGAAGGACATCCGGCCCGGCGTACCGGTGCTGTTCCTCGACACCGGGTTCCACTTCCCCGAGACCCTCGAGTTCAAGGAACGCATCACGGAACTGTTCGACCTCAAGATCGTCGAGCTGCGCGGCACGCACGGGACGGTCGAGGCGCAGAACGCGCAGTACGGGGAGGAGCTATTCCGAACCGATCCGGATCGCTGCTGTCACATCAACAAGGTCGAGCCGCTGCAGCGCGCGCTCGAGGAATACGACGGCTGGATCTCGGGGATCCGCCGCGACCAGTCGCCACTGCGCGGCGAGACACCTCTGATCGAAGCCCAGATGCTCCCCTCGGGTAACGAGATCATGAAGATCCACCCGCTCGCGCACTGGACCAAACAGCAGGTGGCCGCCTACCTCCAGGAGCACGAGATCCCCACCCACCCGTTACTCGAGTTGGGCTTCGCGTCGATCGGATGCTGGCCGTGCACGCGCAAGATCGACGCCGGGGAAGACGAGCGCGCCGGACGGTGGGAGGGACTGGCCAAGACCGAATGTGGGATCCACACCTTCGGTCGATCGACCGGGCCGACCGAGGCCGAGCTCTAGCTCAGTCGTGCCCCAACAGGCTCACGTAGACCTTGCCGGCAGTGGCTCCGATCAGCACCGAGATACCCAGCGTGGTCAGGACCCCGTTGAGCGGTAGATCAAGCACTGAATCGTTCTTCTTGTCGCGCTTCGACGCGGCCGACGCCGGCAGAGCGAACACGACGACCACGACCATGGCGGCGAGTAGTGCGCCGAGGATCCGTCGGGGGGTTCGTGCAAGCATGAGACAAGCCTAGGACGGGAGAGCTCACGTGCAAGCCACCCCCTTCTATTGCCCTTATTGCGGTGAGGAGTCGATCGAGCCGATCGGCGACGAGCGCGAGATGTATTGCTCGTCGTGCGATCGACGATTCGAAGTGTCCTTCAAAGGTCTCGGCGAGTCGTGACCACACCGCTCTACATGGCGTGTCTCTCGCTTGCCGGCGAGCGCGTCGTCGTCGTCGGGGGTGACGCGATGGCCCAGGAGAAGGTCGCGGCTCTCATCGAATGCGGGGCGACCGTCGTCGTGTTCACCGAGGAGGTGACCGAAGCCGCCGCTTCGTTCTTCGAGGACCACGGTGTCGAGCTTCACCGGCGAGCCTTCGACCCGACCGATCTGGACGGCTCACTGTTGGCCGTCGTCACATCGCGCGACCCCGACCTCCAACGCCGGGTGCACGAGGCCGCCCGCGATCGATCGATGCTGGTCAACGTCGCCGACGTCCCGGAGTTGTGCAATTTCATCCTTCCGGCGGTGCACCGAGCCGGTCCCGTCGTCGTTGCGGTGTCGACATCCGGAGCGAGCCCGGCGCTCGCTCAACGCATCCGGGGTGGGATCTCTCGTGAGATAGACGGTGCTTACGCGGAACTGGCCTCGATCCTCGAAGACCTCCGGCCGTGGGCGAAGGAGAACCTGCCCTCGTACGAAGAGCGCCGGGATTTCTTTCGCGCGGTGGTCGACGCGACGCCCGACCCCGTCGAACTGTTGCGCTCCGGCCGTCGTTCGGAACTTCACGACATGATCGAGCGCACCAAGGCGGCGGCCTCGTCTAGGTTGGCCCGATGAACCGGTGGAGCGACCCCCAAACGGCGCGCAAGATCCTCACCAGCTACACGCGCTTCGCAGTGGTCGGTTGCTCGTCGCAGCCCTACCGGGCTTCGAACAGCGTGAGCCGCTACCTCATCGCGAACGGTTACGAGGTCGTTCCGGTGAATCCCGCCGAGGACGAGGTGCTGGGACTGAAGTGCTATCCCGACCTGGTGTCGATCCCCGAGCCGATCGAGGTAGTCGACATCTTCCGGCGTTCGGAGCTCGTCGGCCCCCATGTCGACGAGGCGATCGAGATCGGCGCGAAGGCGATCTGGATGCAACTCGACGTGATCGACGTCGCCGCGGCCGAGCGAGCTGCGGCCGCGGGTCTAGATGTCGTCATGGACAGGTGCCCCGCGATCGACCACCCCGCGATGGTGGCCTCCAAGAGCTAGATCCGGAGGCACCTGGGCATGCGCACGGGTACTGAGTTAGTGCGGCGAGCGAAGCGGAGCTCCCAGTCCTTCGGCTGCCAGCATCGGTCCGGCTGCCGACGCGTTCGTTCGAACTGAACATCGAAACGGCGCGGCCCGTCGACGGGCGTGGCCGCCAATGCGACCGCGAGCGTCAGTACCGTCGCGCGGGCCCCGATGCGCAACAGCAAAGAATCGTCGAGAGCTCGGGCGACCCCGCCTTGGTCGGCCCGAAGAGGGTGACGGGTCATCTGGACGTTCGAGTAAAAAGGAGAGGCGCAAGCAGCGGAATCCCCCGAACGGGGCGATTCGTGCCCCCGATCTGGGACGTTCTCTAGCGTCCGGTGGAGCCGAACCCTCCCTCGCCGCGCGCCGACTCCTGCAGCTGGTCCGATTCGACGAGTCGCGCGGTTTCGACCCGCTGCACGATCAATTGGGCGATCTTCTCGCCGCGCGCGATATGGATCGGGGTATCAACGTCGAGGTTCACGACGATCACTTTGACCTCACCGCGATAGCCGGAGTCGATCGTGCCCGGTGCGTTCGCGACGGTGAGTCCTTCCTTCAACGCACGGCCGGAGCGCGGGTGCACGAATCCGGCGTACCCCTGTGGGATGGCGACGGCGATCCCCGTTGCGACCGCGGTGCGTTCCCCCGGTTTCAGATCGACGTCCACCGCGGCCAGGAGATCGAGCCCCGCGTCACCCTCGTGCGCGTACGTCGGCAGCGGAAGGTCGGGGTCGAGTCGCGTGACCGGGATCTCGATCACTCGTCGGCGCCTTTCGGAGGCGATTTCTTCACGAGCCGCGCCAGCTCCCGTTCGAAGTCGTCGAGCTCCTGGAAGTCCTTGTAGACCGATGCGAACCGGAGATAGGCAACCTCGTCCAACTCGCGTAACCGCTCGAGCACCTCACGACCGATGTCCGCACTCGGTATGGGGCGGCGCGGGTCAAGCCGCATCGTCTCCTCGACGTCTTCCGCCAACTCGAGGATCGCTGCTTCGGTGATCGGCCGGTTCTTGGTCGCCATCCGGATCCCCGCGACGACCTTCTCGGACAGGAACGGCTCCTCGACGCCGTTGCGCTTGAGCACCAGGAGAGGAACTTCCTCGGCGCGCTCGAACGTCGTGTACCTCCGGCCACAGTTCAGGCACTCGCGTCGACGACGGATCGCGCGGCCCTCCTCGGCCACGCGCGAATCGACGACCTTGTCCTCCTCGGTCGCGCAGTAAGGACAGATCATCGGGCCCCCTCGCTCGCGACGTATGAGGTCCACGGGCACCACCGCTGCCCCATCCACGCGCGTCGGTGTTGCTCGACGTATCCGGGGGTGGCATCGCAGACCTCGGTGAACGCCTCATCGGCAACGATCGTGCGCGGGCCCATCGTGTAAGACCAGCGCGGGTTGTAGGAGGCGGGGCCGCGCACGATCCCCGAAACGATCAGATCGCGCTGATCCCGAGGGGCCGCCGCGTCGGCATGCATCTTGTCGTAAGCCGTCGGGTCCGCCACGAATACCTCGAAGTCGACATCGGGCTCACCGTCGAAGCCGAGAGTGAAGTACTGACCGATCACGAATCCGTCGGTCCGAGTGACACCGTCCACGGTCGCCGTCACCCTGTAACGGCCGGGCGGCACCTGCTCGCCCTCCGAGACGTTCTGACAGACCCCGTTGCAGTGCGTGTACTGGTCCCACATCCAGATCCGGCTCTCTCCCGCCGCTACGGTCCGCTCGCCGTCGGGCCACACGTAGACGGATGACTCGCTCCCATCGGCGGCCGCCGTGATCGTCCAGGTCCTGCCCATCCGGACCGAGTGGTCGGTCGCGTTCTGGAGCCTTATGACCACCTCGTCTCCGAGCACGTTCCGGCGCGCGATCGCACCGAAACTCGCGCGGGCGCGCGCGGACGCGGTCTCGTGGGCACTCGCGGACGTGAACGCAAGCAAACAGAGGGTCGCGAGAGTTACCGCGCGCGTAGCCAAGGGTCTGGGGGTGTGGGGCCGAAAAACGCCTTCTACGAGGTACATCGGGACTCCGAGATCGCCCTACGTGGG
>DASSMG010000202.1:0-3760 GCA_035688995.1 Actinomycetota bacterium | reverse complement strand
CGAGCCGGTCGAGCCTCTCGAGCTCAAGGGCAAGTCCGAGAAGATGCCGGCGTTCCGGCTCGTCAAGGTGTTGCAGTCCTCGGGCCCCGCGCGCCACGACGACACCCCGTTCGTCGGGCGCGAGCGCGAGCTCACCCGCATGCAGGAGGTCTTCTCTCGCGTGATCGAGGAGAAGACCTGCCATCTGGTCACGGTGTTGGGCCCGGCCGGCGTCGGAAAGTCGCGGATCACGACCGAGTTCGTCGAGTGGCTCGAAGATCGGGCCGCGGTCGCCACCGGGAACTGCCTCCCGTATGGCGACGGGATCACGTTCTGGCCGCTCGCCGAGGCGGTCAAGGACGCTGCGAAGGTCTCCGACGCAGACTCCCCGGAGGAGGCCCGTCGCAAGATCGGTGCCGTGGTCGGCGACGACCAGGACTCCGAGATCGTGACGTCGCGGATCGAGATGGCGCTGGGGCTCGTCGACGCGGCCGCCGAGGCCCAGGAGGTTTTCTGGGCGGTTCGTCGTTTCTTCGAGACCGCGGCCGCGGCGCGCCCGCTCGTCGTTGTGTTCGACGACATCCACTGGGCCGAGCCCACCTTCCTCGATCTGATCGAGTACCTCGTCGGGTGGAGCAAGGGCTTCCCGATCCTGATCGTTTGCCTCGCGCGCAACGAGTTCCTCGAGAACCGTCCGACGTGGGGGAGCGGACAGGCGAACGCGACGACGATCTCGCTCGAACCGTTGACGAAAGACGACGCCGAGGACCTGATCGAGCAACTCGTGCGCGCCGCGGAGATCCCGCTCTCGTTGAAACGCCAGATCGTCGAGGTCACCGAAGGCAACCCGTTGTTCGTCGGCGAGACGATCCGGATGATGGTCGACGACGGGGTCCTGGTCCAGGACGGCGACAAGTGGAAGGTCGCGGGCGGGATCGAGAGCGTGTCGGTGCCGGGAACGATCCAGGCTCTGGTCGCGGCCCGACTCGATCGTCTCGACAACGAAGAGCGCCAGGTGATCGGCCGGGGGTCGGTGATCGGGCGCATCTTCTGGTGGAGCGCGATATCGCAGCTGACGCCGGCCAACCTCAGAGGCTCGGTCGCCGGTCATCTGCAGACCCTGGTTCGTCGTGAGCTGATCGCTCCGGAGCAATCGAGCTTCCCCGGCGAGGACGCGTTCCGGTTCTCGAGCGCTCTCGTAACCGATGCCGCCTATCAGGGGATGGCCAAGAAGCTTCGAGCCGATCTGCACGAGGCCTTTACTACGTGGCTCGAACAGAAGGCCGGCGAACGTCTCCGGGAATTCGAAGAGATCCTCGGCTACCACCTCGAGCGCGCTTACACGTATCGGAAAGAGCTCGGTGCGCTCGACGACTCGGCCCGCGCGATCGCGGAGCGAGCCGCCACCGCGCTCGGCAGCGCGGGACGCCGAGCGCTCGCGCGATCGGACATGCCGGCCGCCGAGAACCTCCTGTCGCGCGCGGTCAACGTGTTGGACGAGAACGATCCGCGTCGCGTCGAGCTCCTGCTTGACCTGTTCGCCGCGGTGATGGAATCGGAGGGGCTCGAGAAGGCTGCCCAGGTCATGTCGTCGGCCGTCGAAAGCGCGGAGCGCACGGGAGACGAGCGACTTCAAGCTCGCGCCGCGATCCAGCAGCGGTACTTCGAGTTCTATTCGGAATCGGTCGAAGGGTGGAAGGACTCGGCGATCGCAACCGCGGAACGGTCGGTCCCGGTGTTCGAGGCCGCGGGGGACGAGATCGGTCTGACGCAGGCATACCTGCTGATGGCCGAAGCGCATTGGGCCGAGAGCGACTACGGCGAGGTCGAGCGATTGCTCGACGCGGCGCTGGGCCATGCCCAGAAGTCGGGCAGCGTCAAGGACGAGGCGAAGATCCTCGGCTGGCTCCCGTACGTGGCGTTCTGGGGACCGACCCACACGGAGCAGGCTTTGAAGCTGTGCGAAGCGGTGCTGAAACTCGGTGAGGGCAACCGCATGGTCGAGGCGAAGACGGTCCTGTCGATTGCGGGCCTCGAGGCGATGCGCGGAGACTTCGACAAGGCGCGCGGGTCGGTCGCGAAGGCGATGGCGATCTTCGAGGACCTCGGTCTCGGGTTCACCCACGCGGCGGCGCGTCAGATGTCGGGGCTCATCGAGGATCTGGCGGGAGACACGGCGGCGGCGGAGCGCGAGTACCGGCTCGGCTTCGATGCGCTCGAGGCGATGGGGGACAAGGGCTACCTTCCCAGCTTCGCCGCGTACGTGGGCGAGGCGTTATTCGACCTCGGTCGCTTCGACGAGGCCGAGACCTTCACGAGTCTCGCGGAACGGTCGTTCGCCGCCGACGACGAGGAGGCGAAAGCGGATTGGGGGCCGGTGCGGGCCAAGCTCCTGCTGCACGCGGGCGACGGCGCCGGCGCCGAGAAGCTGGCTCGTGAAGTGGTTGCGATGGCCTCGACGAACGACGACGTCTTCGATCACGCCGATGCGTTGATGGACCTGGCCGAGATCCTGGCCTCCGCCGCGCGCACGGACGACGCCACGCAAGCGGCAACGGAAGCCCTCTCGCTATTCGAGAAGAAGGGTGTCGTGTGCGAGGTGGACCGCGCCCAGCGGTTCCTCGCCGGGCTCGACAAGTAGTCCGAACCGGGTCCGAAAACGGAAGAGGGGGCCGGTTGCCCGGCCCCCTCGATCTACTCGACGACGGATACGTCTAGTGGAAGCGCGCTCGCTGCGTGGTGTTCTTGAAGTCCAGCAGCGGATGCGGCTGAACCGCGGTGCTCGTCTCGCAATTCGTGAACGTGTCGGCCGAGGGATCGCCGGTGGCGGGGACGCAACTGTCGGTTCCCGGCCCACCGTCGACCGTGTCGGCTCCGAAGCCCGAGTCGATCTCGTCGTTTCCGGGGCCCGCCTGGATGTTGTCGTTGCCGCCCCACCCGAAGATGTAGTTGACGCCACTGTCGCCGACGATCGTGTCGGCCTGGTCGGCGGTCCCCACTCCCTCGATACCCGACAGCGTGTCGGTGCCCTCGCCGGTCGACGAACCCGTCTGCAGGTTCACGTTCATCGGGTTCGTAGTGAAGAAGTCGACCATGTCGTAGGTGCCGGCACCTCCCGACACCGAGTCGTCACCGAGGCCCGGCGTGAAGTAGTCGTCCCCGCCGTTGCCGACCAGCGTGTCGTTGCCGGCGCCCCCGTCGAGGTAATCGTTGCCGTCGCCTCCGGTCAGAGAGTCGTTCTCGTCCGAACCGCTGACGCCTTCGATCGAAGTCAGGGTGTCGGTCCCGGCGAGCGTTCCCGTAGCCGTCCCGGTCTGCAGGTTCGCGGTGATCGCGCCGTCGAAGTAAGTAACCGAGTCGAGGCCTCCGCCGCCGTTGATGTTGTCGTTGCCTCCACCGCCGAAGAAGAAGTTGGAGGTCGCGTCGCCGACGATCGTGTCGTTTGACTCGGAACCGTAGACGGCCTCGTCGTTCTGAAGGAGGTCGTTGCCCTCGTCGGCACTGCTGGCGGTCCCGGCTGCGAGGTCGATCGTCGCCGGTGTAGTGGCCAGGCCGAAGAAGACGATGTCGAGGTCGTCGCCGCCGTCGATGAGGTCGTCGCCACCGTTACCGCCGAGGATGTCGACTCCGGGACCCCCGTCCACCGTGTCGTTGGCGTCGCCTCCGAGGATGGTGTCCCCGTCGTCGACCGGTGCCCCCGGCGCGATGCCGGCGAGGTAGTTCGATCCGATGTCCCCGAAGATCGTGTCGTCGTGGGGCGATCCGTAGACGATCTGGAAGT
>DASSMG010000201.1:0-4775 GCA_035688995.1 Actinomycetota bacterium | reverse complement strand
CGCGCTGGGCTCGAGGCTCCTCCGGATCGATGGCAAAAGCCCGAGCGATCGCCTCGCGAGCCCCCGCTTCGTCCCCGTTACGGATCTCCGCCAGCGCCCAGGCTCCCCAGATCTCGGGGTAGTCCTTCGCGATCTCGTCGGTGGCGAAGGGCCGGAGCGCGTCCAGGGCGTCCTCGGGGCGGCCCGCCGCGGTGAGGATGTCCGCGACGAGCACCCGGATCTTGGGGTTCTTCGGATCGAGATCCATCGCTTTCGTGGCGTACTCGAGGGCGATGGGGGCGACTTCCGAATGGATGGTCGACCATTGATAGAGGTAGTGCGCGAACTGGGCCAGACCCGCCACCATCGGCAGATCGTCGATGTGACGGAACTGGGCCCTCGCGACGTCGAACCATTGGTCGCCGCCGTCGGTGCCCTTGTTGATCCCGGTCACCGACATGTCCATCGCGTAATCGCGCCGGTATTGCGGGTAGTGCGTGAATGCGATCGCGCGCTGGAACTGCTCGGACGCGTGCTCCTCCCTATTGGCGCGGAACGACCGTTCGGCATCGGCAGCGCGGGTTTCTGCGATCAAGGATCCCGCCCCCCACCAGATCCCTAAAACCGCAACGAGAGGAGCAGCGAAAGCAGCCTGCCATGCGGGTCGTCGTGCCGGCAAAGGTGTGCGGCCGTTCTTGCTCGATGTCTTTCGAGAGGTCGACTTTCCGTTCTTCTTCGCCACCTTGGACCGGCCCGATACGTCGTCGACCTCACCGAGGCCCGCACTGGTGATCGCGAGACCCGCGAGGGTCGCCCATAGGGCCGTGCGCAAGGACGGTTCGTCGATGCTGACGAAGGATTGGACGAAATAGGCGACGAGGCCGCCTGCGAAACCCGCGAACAACGGACCGGCACGGTCGACCGCGGTTCGGATCGCCCACACCATCCAGCCGAGCAGTCCCAAGAAACCGATGACCCCGAGCAGTCCCATGCTCGAGAGGTATGCGAGCGGAACCGAGTGGGGGTCGTCCGCCCACGTGTAGTCGAACTGGATCGCGTCTCGCAGAGGTCGATATTCGATGCCGTCGAGCGCGAACGAATTGGGGCCCTGGCCCACCAAAGGATCGTGTTCGAACATCCCTATAGCCGCCTGCCACGCGGAAGCACGCTGGCTGATGGACGAAGGGATGAAACCGGCGTCCGGTTTCATCATGCTGAATACGACGATGCCCACGACCGCCGCAGCCACCACGACCGCCGCTGCGGCACCGAGCGCCGCGGCCGGTCTCCACCGTTCGGAGAGGATGAAACCGCCCGTGATCGCGACACCTGCCGTGGCCGCGGCCCAACCACCCTGTGCCTGAGCGATCCCACAACCGACACCGATGGTCACGGCCATGGCTCCGACGTAGAGCTGGATACCGCGGCGTTCGTAGATCCACAGTCCGAGAGTGACCGCCAAGGCGATCGCGAGGAAACCGCCCACGAAGTCCGGGTTGCCGATGCTCGACAGGACGCGGAAGCCGGATTGTTTGCCCGAGAGGGTCCACTTGAACGGATCCGCTCCGATCTGCTGGATGACGGCGTAGATCCCGACGAGCGTCCCAGTCACCGCGATCGTCCATGCGAGCCATCGGACGCGCCCACCCATCGCGTCGGCAAGAAGGACACCGAACAAGACGAAGGCGAGGCTCGGCAGGAACCCCTGGAACCTGTTGTAGTCGCCGAAAAGCGTGAACAGCTTGTAAGGCGACAGAAGCCAGGTGACGACGAGAGGAGTAGCGATCAAGGCCGCGGGGATCGCCAGACGCCTCAATCCGGCGTTCGGCGCACCCATGAAGAACTCCATCAAACGGATCGCGGCGACGATCCCGACTCCTATGAACAGCAGCGAGATCTTCGGCGCATTGAATGGATCCCGAGAAGGCCTATAGAAGAAAAGGGGGATCCCCGCGACCATTAGGAGCAGAACCGCGCGCCGTACGAGCGGTCCCTTTTCGAGGATGAGTGTTTGGACTCTCTGCAACCAAGCCTCCTTGCACGGCGACAGTACCGGATTGGCTGTTCAACGAGACCTCCGACCGACGCGAGACAATGCACCGATGCTCCCGAATTTCCTGGTGATCGGTGCGATGAAGGGCGGCACGACCAGCCTGCACAAATACCTGAAGGCGCATCCCGAGGTCTTCATGCCCCGACTCAAAGAGCTCGATTTCTTCGCGGCCGAACTGAACTGGACCAAGGGTCTTGTCTGGTACGAAGCTCAGTTCGAAGAGGCAACCTCATACATCGCGACCGGCGAGGCATCGACCAGCTACACGAAGCACCCTCGTTACGGGGGCGTCCCCGAGCGCATGGCGAGCGTCGTACCCGACGCGAAGCTCATCTACGTCGTTCGGGAGCCCATGGCGCGCTTGCGCTCACATTACCTTCATGAGGTTGCAAACGGGCGCGAATCACGTTCCATCGCCGATGCGATCCGTGACGACCCTCACTACGTCGAGACGAGCCTTTACGGGATGCAACTCGCCCGTTATCGCGACCACTATCCGAGCAACATGACGTTCGTCGTTCGCTCGGAGGACCTGAAAGACCGGCGAGCCGAGACACTTCGCTCGGTCCTGCGCTTCCTTCTGGTGGACGACAGTTGGACGCCGGACTTCCTCGATGAGGAATACAACGTCAGTGCCCCGAAAAGCGCGCCGGGGCAGGTGGAGTCGAGGATCCGCTCACTGCCGGGATACCGTCGCGTTGCCGATGTGGTGCCGAAGCCGCTCAAGCGAAAGGTGCGCGCCGCGCTCGGCACCCCGATCGAAACGAAGCCGGCAGACATCCCGGCCGCGCTGGAGTCCGAACTGCGCGATCGCTTCGACGAGGATCTCCATCTGCTTCGCTCGCTCGTCGGCACGTTCGAGGGCTGGGATGACTGAGACACTTCCCAATTTCATCGTCATCGGAGCGATGAAGGCCGGTACCACGAGTCTGTGGCAGTACCTCCGGAAGCACCCCCAGGTGTTCATGTCAGCTCTCAAGGAGCCGGGTTATTTCACGGTCGAGCGACGCTGGCATCTCGGGCGTGACTGGTACGCGAGCTTGTTCGAGGAGGGGACGGGGAAGCGCGCCATCGGGGAGGCGTCGACCAGTTACACCAAATTCCCTCGTTTCTCGGGGCAACCGGCACGGATGGCGGCCTTGATCCCGGACGTGAGGTTGATCTATCTCGTCCGCAACCCGATCGAACGGGTCCGCTCGCACTACGTACACAACGTGGCTCAAGGTGAGGAGAATGTCCCCATCGACCGAGCGATCTTCGAAAACCCCGATTACCTCGACTTCTCGCGCTACGCGCTGCAACTCGAGCAATACCTGAACGAGTTCGGAGACGACCAGTTCCTCGTGCTTCGATCCGAAGACTTGAAGAACGACCGGCGCGCCAGCATGCAACGCATATATGACTTCCTCGACATCGAGGATTGGGACGACCCGATACTCGACAAGGAATTCCACGGGGCCGGCGAGCGTCGACGCCCACTTACGATCGAAGGAAGGATCCGCTCGCTTCCCGGCTATTCCTTCCTGGCCTCCCGCCTCCCGCGATCCACGAAAAAGAAGGCGCGTCGTCTCACCACGAAACCCGTAGACGTCGGTTCCGCTCGGGTGAGCGAGGAACTAGCCGCGCGCATCATGGAAGAGTTGAGCCCCGATCTGGAGAGACTGTCCTCATTGACCGGGATCGACACGGAGGCCTGGCGCAAGCGCGCCGACGGACGCGCGGAGACATCACCATGAAGATAGGTAGGTACGCACGGATCGGTTTCGCCGCTCTCCTCGGCACGGTGGTGGCGACCGTCACGGGCACGGGACAACAACCGAGAGCCGAGGCTCCCTTGCCGAACGTTCTGATCATCGTCACCGACGACCAGCGGGCCGCAGGAACCCTTGGAGTGATGGATGCAACCAGGGCTACGTTCGAGACCCACGGCGCGCGATTCACAGACGCGTACGCGACCACCCCCCTGTGCTGCCCCTCGAGGGCGTCCATCTTCACCGGTCGTTACGCGCACAACCATCAACTTCACACCGACTACAACGACTCTTCCTTCAAGGACCACGCCGACGAGCTGCAACAGTCGACCCTTCAGCGGTATCTGCACGATGCGGGGTATACGACCGGGGTCTACGGGAAGTACTTCAACGGATGGAGCCTCGATGAAAACCCGCCCTACTTCGACCGGTGGGGGATCTTCACGAAGAACTATTACGACACCACCGTCAACCTCGATGGAACCGTCAAGACGATCGACCAGTACTCGACCTCGTTCGTCGCGAACCACGGGCTCGACTTCATCGATCAAACGGAGAGCAACGACACCCAGCCGTGGTTCCTATACCTCGCTCCTTACGCTCCCCACGATCCACAGACACCCGCGCCGAAGTACCGGAACATCGACGTCCCGAAGTTCCACCGGAACCCGGCCACGCTGGAGGAAGACCGCAGGGACAAGCCGGACTTCGCGCAGCAAGAACCGCCCACGCTGAAGACGATCAAGACGATCCACCGGCGCCAGTTGCGAACGCTCCTGTCGGTCGACGACATGGTGGGACGGATCTTCGGGACTCTGCGACGACAAGGGGAGCAGAACACTCTCGCCTTCTTCATCGGCGACAACGGTTACTTGTGGGGCGAGCACGGCCTCCTCGAGAAGGACGTCCCCTACACCGATTCGATCAGGGTCCCGCTGATGATGCGATGGCCGGGGCATGTAACGGCGGGAACGGTCGACGACCGCATCGCC
>DASSMG010000200.1:0-4725 GCA_035688995.1 Actinomycetota bacterium | reverse complement strand
GCGGGATCCGCGCTCGGCGGGACGACCCGATCGTCGGGGATGGGTTCGATCCAGGTGACCTCCGGCAGGGGATCGCCGAGGTTGGCGGGATCCGCGGTGCCGGCCGGGCCTAGGTCCATCGGTCGGGCGCGCCGGTCGCGTCCGGCTACGAGGTCGAGGCACACGTTCGTGGCGATCCGATACATCCACGAGCGCAGCTGGGCGCGGCCCTCGAATCCGTCGTAGGCGCGCCACGCCCTCAGGAGAGTTTCCTGCACGGCGTCCTCCGCCTCGAAGGTCGACCCCAGCATCCGGTAGGCGTACGCGGTCAGCTCGGGCCGGTATTCGGCGAATCTCGCCTCGAGATCCTCCGGAAGCGGTGACGTCTCGCGCGTGACGGTCGTGTCGGTCATCCGAACGAGACTATGACTCGAGCCCGGCCTCGGGGGACCGGCTTCTGTCTAGTGGATATGGAACCCGAGGCGGTGGCCGAGACGGTTGCCGCCCTGCCGCCAGATGACGGTGTAGGCGCCGGCTCCCTCGTTCGGGAAATGGGCACTCCACGAGACGTTCCGGCCGAAGATGCCGCCGCTCATCTTCTTGACTCGGAAGGTGTCGCAGGTCCTGCTGTCGTCCGGTGCCTTGACGCACAGCTTGAAGCGGTCGAAGTACTTCCCACCCAGGGCGAGCCGGAGCCGGTAGTCGTCGGGAGTCTTGCGGACCTCTTGGCAGACGTCGCCGGACTCGCTGCAGTACGCCTTTGGAGCATGGTTTGCGTGAGCGGTGCCCGGGATCAGGATCGTGGCTGCCAGCAAGGCGACTCCCAATGCCTTCCTCATCGGCGTTCCTTTCTCGCTGGGTCTCTTCGGTTGGTTCGGACAGGCTAAGGCCATCTTCCCGATGGCGAAAGGCGGGACAAGGCAGGGCATCACGGCGCGAACGTGTCATGCCCGTCGGATAACGTGCCCCGGATGACGATCGCGGTCAGAGCCGAGGCGCTCGCGAAGAATTTCGGCGATGTGGTCGCCCTCGAGCGGGTCGATTTCGAGGTGCCGATCGGGACGGTATTCGGACTTCTCGGACCGAACGGCGCCGGCAAGACGACCACCGTGAGGATCCTGTCCACGATCCTGGCCCCCGATGCGGGGACTGCCGAGGTGCTGGGGCTCGACATCGTGCGCGATGCGGCTCAGATCCGTTCTTTGATCGGGCTTGCCGGTCAATTCGCCGCCGTGGACCCGAATCTCACCGGCCGCGAGAACCTGCGGCTGGTCGGACGGCTCGCCCACATCGATCGTCCCTACGTGCTGTCCCAAGCCGACGACCTTCTCGAGCGCTTCGGGCTAACTCACGCCGCGGATCGGCCGGTTCGCACCTACTCGGGCGGGATGCGGAGGAGACTCGACCTCGCGGCGGCACTCGTGCACCGGCCGCCCGTCCTCTTCCTGGACGAGCCCACCACGGGTCTGGACATCCACGGGCGTTCGGAGTTGTGGGACATGATCCGCGAGCTCGTCGCCGGTGAAACGACCGTGCTCCTCACCACGCAGTACCTCGAAGAGGCCGACAGGCTGGCCGACAGCATCGCGGTCGTAGACGAAGGACGCGTGATCGCTTACGACACCCCGAGCGCGTTGAAGGCGAAACTAGGAAACACCGTGATCGAGTTGGGCTTCGGTGCCGCCGAACAGGCAACGAGCGCCCTCGCCGCTCTGGATGGGAGCGCCGTTGGTATCGAACGTGAGAACGAGGTCCTGCGGGTCACGTCGAACGGGGGCGCCCGGGATCTGATGGACGTCCTGAGAGCGCTCGACGCGGTGGGGATGGAACCTTCGACGTTGTCCGTGCGCGACCCGAGCCTCGACGACGTCTTCCTCAAACTGACGGGGCGCCATGCCGAATCCGTGTCGGCGCCGGATGGAGAGGGGGCAACGGGCTGATGGCAACGACGACGCAAACCACCCCCACCAGCCTCTCGCTCCCACAGGATGCTCGCTTGTGGATCGTGCGCGACGCGTTCGCGGTCGCGTATCGCAACCTGCTCGCCTACATACGCGTTCCCCAGTTACTGGTGTTCTCGACGATCCAACCGGTCATCTTCGTTCTGATGTTCCGCTACGTGTTCGGCGGAGCGATCACCGTCCCGGGCGTTCCCTACGTTGATTTCCTGATGCCGGGGATCTTCATCCAGACCGTCATCTTCGGTGCGATGAGCACGGGGATCGGCCTCGCGACCGACATCAAGAGTGGTCTGCTCGAACGATTCAGGTCGCTACCGATGTCACGATCCGCGGTCCTCGCCGGGCGAACGCTTGCCGACCTCGGTCGCAACGTCTTCGTAGCAATCTTGATGGTCGTTGTGGGATTCCTCGTGGGCTTCCGGATCCACACAAGTTTCATCGCCTTCCTGGGTGGCTTCGCGCTCGTCCTGTTGTTTGGGTACACGTTCTCGTGGGTGATGGCGACGGTCGGTCTCGCAGTTGGAGATCCGGAGACCGCGCAAGCCGCCGCGTTTCCGTTGATCGCCCCATTGGTGTTCGCATCCTCGGCTTTCGTACCGCCCGATTCGATGCCGGGATGGCTGCAGGTCTTCGCCGAGCACCAACCACTGTCGGTGACGACCACCGCGGTGCGCGCGCTGATGATCGGGGGCCCGACGCGATCCCCGGTGATCCAGACGATCCTCTGGTGTGCCGGGATCGTGATCGTCTTCGCCCCGCTTGCCGTGCGGCGATATCGCCGAACGGTCTAGTGACGGGCCCACCCCCCAAACCGAAGTTCTTCGCAACGGCGTCGGCGTTCCGTAAATGGCTCGAGGCCAATCACGAGAAGAAATCCGAATTGTGGGTGGGCTTTCATCGAAAGGCGTCCGGGAAGGGCGGCATCACTTACTCGGAGGCGGTCGACCAGGCGTTGTGCTTCGGATGGATCGACGGTGTCCGAAAGTCCTGGGACGACGACAGTCACATGATGCGCTTCACTCCCCGACGCCCGCGCAGCATCTGGAGCGCGGTCAATATCCGGAAGTTCGAGGAACTCCAACGTCGTGGGCTGGTCCGCCCCGCGGGAATGGCGGCGTTCGAACGACGTAGCGAGGACCGATCGCGCGTCTACTCGTTCGAGCAAGAGACCGTCGAACTGCCGAAGGAGTTCGAGCGCCGATTCCGCGCATCCCGGGACGCGTGGAAGTGGTTCTCGACTCAGCCTCCCTCTTACCGGCGCCCGGCGATCTGGTGGGTCGTCAGCGCGAAGCGTGAGGAAACGCGACGGCGTCGTCTGGATCAGCTGATCGACGATTCGCAGGCGGAGCGACGCATCAAGCATCTGTCACGTGGGTAGCTCTCTAATGTGCTTACGTCCGGACTAGGTCTTCTCGGCAAGGAGGATCGATGAGTCGCGCGGCGCGCACCGAGTTCGAGCGGCTCTTGCGCGAGGCCTACGACATGGAGACCAGGCTCGCCGGCGAACTCGAACGGATGGCGCAGCGAGTGTCCGACGAGCGCGTGAAGAAGGTCCTGTTGAGTCACATACGGATCACCGTTCGACAACAGGATCGTTTGAAGAAGGTCTTTTCCCACATCGACAAACAGCCGCGCCGCCGCGAGGCCGAGCCGGTCGTTGCACTCGTGGACCGATTCAGGTCGATGACCTCGGATGACACCCCAGGGTCCGACGTTCGGGCGGTGTCGATAGCGATGCAGATCGAACATGCCGAGATCGCCTACTACAAGACGTTGATGGCCCTCGCGCTTGCCGAGGGCCTGAAGCGGTCGGTGTCGCAATTCGAGAAGAACCTCGGTGAGGAGGAGAAAGCGGCTCAGGATCTCGAGGATCTTTTCGGAACCATCGGTCGGGAACCTTCCTAACCATGGCGGCGAAGGTCGGATGCCTGGTGGCGTGTCTGACTTTGTTGCTCGGGGTCGCGTGTGTTGCGCCCGCCTACAACGAATCGCAGTACCACTCGAAGGTTGCGGCCACGGCCGACGACGCGGTATCGGTGATCGAGACCGTGCGGCTCGCGATCGAAGCCACATCGCGTCACGGTCTTCCTCACAACCCGATCGATGTAGCCATCAGTGGGCAGGAGGACATCCTCGGCTCCGTGACGGGAACGTTCGCAAGCGTGCAGCCACCGGATGCCGCGACTCAGCAACTACGAACCGAGGTCCTCGACCTTCTCGATCAAGCCTCTTCGCATCTCGAAGACGCCCGCATCGCGTTCCGCCGCGATGACGTCGGCGCGGCCCGGGCCGCGATCGATGGGGCGGAACCGATCGCGAAAGAACTCGACGACATCGCGAACAGGTACTGATGCAGAAAGCCCTCGCCGTATTCCTCGGGATCATCTCGTCGATCGGCGGATTCTTCGACATGGGCGAGATCGTCATGACCGCCGAGACCGGCGCCCGTTTCGGCTACGGGCTGATCTGGGTCGTCGTGGTCGGAACGATCGGCATCATCGTGTACGCCGAGATGGCCGGCAGGATCGCGACCGCTTCCGGGCGACCCGTGTTCGACATCATCCGCGAGCGATTAGGGCCGCGCGCAGGACTGATCAACCTTCTGGCGAGCGTGCTGATCAACGTCGTGACGCTCGTTGCCGAGATCGGCGGTATCGCGATCGCGTTTCAGCTCGCGACGAGCCTCAATTACTACTTCTGGATCCCACTGGCTGCCGTGTTGGTTCTGATCGTCATCTGGAAGGTGTCGTTCGGAACCATGGAGAACGCGATCGGCTTCTTGGGC
>DASSMG010000199.1:0-4653 GCA_035688995.1 Actinomycetota bacterium | reverse complement strand
TAGGCCCACCTGAGTCGTGCTGCCATCTGGGAGTGGAAGGCGGCCGTCGCCTCCGGATCGGAAGTAACGGCGGACATGAACGCGTCTGCGGCGAAGCCCCGGACGGCCGTGGGAACGACCGCGACTGCATCCAGAGGTTGCGGCAGATCGTCCAGTGCCGCGATCTCTCCGGCCGTATCGCCGGAAACCGCGAGCCCGACTGTTGTCTCGACGCCGCTTCCATCGCGCCCCACGAACTTCAACAGACCTTCTACGACGACGTGGACGCGTGGTTCCCGGTCGCCGGCGAGATAGAGGAATTCGCCCTTTGCGAGCCGGCGTGGAACGCTGCGCTCGAGCAGCCTCGTTCGGGTTCGGGGCTCCAGAGCATCGAGGATCGGATTCTCCAAAGACGACACGCGCGTCACCTCCACCTAGTCGGAACCGGGTGAGGCGCGGAAAGGGACGAGCCGAAGCTCGCCCCTCCTCGACGTCGAAGCTACCCCGCGTGCGCAGCGAAGTCCATAGGAAGTTCTCCACGCGAAGATGCAGTTATGGGCGAGGGACCTAAATGAGCGATCCGACCATCCCGATCGCGTTCGCAGCGGGGCTCGTGTCGTTCGCGTCGCCCTGCGTGTTGCCTTTGGTGCCCGGCTATCTGTCCTACATGTCGGGCTTCTCGGCGAACAACGAGGGTGGCAAGACGCTCGCACCGTGGGCCGCCGCCCTCGGTTTCGTCGCCGGATTCACGATCGTGTTCGTGGCCCTCGGCGCCACCGCGACGCTTCTCGGATCGCTTCTTCGCGACCACCAGCGCGTTCTGGTGCAGATAAGCGGAGCGCTCATCATCGTTCTCGGGCTGGTGTTCATGGGCGTGCTCAAGGTGCCCTTCCTCTATCGCGAGGCGCGCTTCCGGCCGACGCCTACAGTCGGGATGTGGGGTTCCGTCGTGCTCGGGGGCGCCTTCGCGTTCGGTTGGAGCCCGTGCATCGGCGCGGTGATGGGCGCAGTGCTCGCCATGGCGGCGGGGAACGCGTCCAGCGGAGGCGTTCTCAAGGGGGCCGGCCTCCTGGCCGTCTACTCGGCCGGCCTCGGGGTTCCGTTCATCCTGGCGGGGCTCGGGATGGCTCGGTTGACGACCGCCCTCAAGTGGTTGCGGACCCACATCCGAACCCTCAACCTCGTGAGCGGGGCGCTGCTCGTGATCGTGGGCATCCTGTTCGTGACCGATCAGATGTTCCAGCTCTCGGTGTGGATGCAAAGGACGTTCGTCACCATGGGGCTCGACTTCTGGAAGTCCTTCTAGCGCCGTAGAGGCTCGGTTCCGCCAGATCCGACTCGCAGGAGCACACCACCTACGATCTCTGTAACGGACCCCTGCGCTATCCGCGTCGATCGTTACAAAGATCCCCGGGGCCGGGTGGGGCGAGGGGGTGGCGAAGGTGGGCGGGATCCGCTCAAAAAACGGAAAACGCAGCCACTCCGCGCGCATGATTGCTGCCGGGAAGGGTCCCGACGACTACCAATCGGGGGGGCAAGATGCGGAAATGGATCGTGGTTCTCGCGTTTCTGACTGCCTGCAGTGGAGGCGGCGGATTCAGCGATCAAGACAAGACGGACTACCTGGCCGGCTGCCATGACAGCGGCGGGTCCGAGGAAGTCTGTAACTGCGCCTGGGACAAGATCACGGAGACGTGGGACTCCTCGAAGGAGGCCCAGGACGACCCCGACTTCTCGACGAAGGTCGCCGAATTCGGCCGGGAGTGCGCCGCCAAGTAGCCGGCATCGTGGGCCGGCATCGACACTCCAAAGGTGCATCTACCCCTTGGCTCTGAAGCACTAATTCACAGACTCGCCTTTGGCCCCCGCTGAGTGGGGCAAAAGTGCAGGTCAGGGGCCCTGTCTGGTTTGTGATAACTCTCACAAGCGCATAGGATTGCCGACCCATGCGCAATCGACCGATCCCCGAAGCCACCGTCGCCCGGCTCCCGATCTATCTCCGGGCGCTGCTCGATCTTGCCGAGGGCCGGGGCGAGACCAACGTCTCGTCCGAGGAGCTCGCGTCGCTCGCCGGAGTCAACGCGGCGAAGGTTCGGAAGGACCTCTCCTACCTCGGCTCCTACGGCACCCGCGGGGTCGGCTACGACATCGAATACCTGCTCTATCAGATCACCCGCGAGCTCGGCCTCACCCAGGATTGGCCCGCCGCGATCGTCGGGGTCGGAAACCTCGGCCGTGCCCTCGCCAGCTACAAGGGCTTCTCGGAGCGGGGCTTCCGGATCACGGCCCTCTTCGATGTCGACGACTCGATCGTCGGCCAGGAGGTCGGCGGTCTACCGATCCGGCACCTAGACGATCTGAAAGACATCGTTGCGGACGAAGGCATCTCGATCGGCATCATCGCCACGCCCCCGGCCTCGGCCCAAGAGGTCGCCGAGAAGCTCGTCGATGCTGGGGTGAAGTCGATCCTTAACTTCGCACCTGCGGTCGTGAACGTCGCTCCCGACGTGAACGTGCGCAAGGTCGACCTGTCCATCGAGCTGCAGATCCTGTCCTTCTACCAGCAGCGGACGCAGGCGATCCAAACGGCACGCGAGGCGAACCGGCGACTGTCTCAAGCCTAGGAGTGGTCTAGGTTGAGCGGCATGTCGATCGTCGTCGTCGGTCTCAATCACAGAAGCGCTTCGGTGTCGCTCCTCGAGCGACTGAACATCGGCGGCGATCGTCTCGCCAAGGGACTCCATCAGCTCTCCACTTACGACCACGTACTGGAGGGCGTGATCCTCTCGACGTGTAACCGCACCGAGGTCTACGCGCTCGTGTCGAAGTTCCACGGTGGGGTCCAGGACCTCCGCAACTTCCTTGCGGAGTTCTGTCACGTGGCGCCCGAAGATTTCGGGGATCACCTCTACACGTATCACGACGATGCCGCCGTATCGCATCTGTTCCGCGTTGCCAGCGGCATCGACTCGATGGTGATCGGCGAGTCCGAGATCCTCGGTCAGGTCCGGCGTGCTTACCAAACCGCTCTCGAGGAAGGCCTACTCGCGCGCACTCTCGGTGCCGCGTTCCGTCAGGCACTGCGCGTTGGAAAACGCGCACGGACGGAGACCGCCATCGGTCGCAACCCCGTTTCTATCTCCACTGCCGCAGTCGATCTCGCCAAGAAGGGTCTCGAGACGGAGACGCTCGAAGACATGTCCATCGCGGTGATCGGCGCCGGCAAGATGGGGTCGCTCACGGGACGGGCACTGAGAGACTCGGGCGCCAGCGACATCGTCGTCGTGAATCGCAGTGAGGACCGCGCCCGCGCCATAGCCGAAACGTTGGGGGCGTCGACCCGGCCACTGGAAGACCTGAGCCGGGTCATCGAGCGGGCCGACATCGTCATCTCCTCGACGACGGCTCCCGATGTGGTCGTGACGGCGGAGCTCGTCACCCGTGCCATGGCAGGGCGCGACCGCAAGCTCTTCATCGTCGACATTGCGGTTCCCCGAGACGTCGATCCCGATGTCGCGGCGATCGACAACGTGGTCCTACGTGACATCGACGATCTGCGCGGAGTGGTCGAGTCGAACCTCGGTAATCGGTTGGAGGAGACGTCCAACGTCGAGGAGATCATCGCGGCGGAACTGCAGCGCTTCGTCGAGTGGGAGCGCGCCACCGAGATAGGTCCGACGATCTCGTCGCTCATCGCTCGCGCCGACGGGATCCGTGAGGACGAGCTCGCGACCCTGCGCTCCAAGGTCAGAGACCTCGACGGGAACGAACTGACGGCGATCGAGCGCGCGATGGAGCGCGTCGTCGCGAGGCTCTTGCACCTTCCGATCCAACGCGCCCGTGAGCTGGCGACATCCAAGCAAGCGCACCTCTACCACGCGGCGCTGCGGGAACTGTTCGAGCTCGACGATGAGCTCGAGCCCTAACACTCTTCGGGTTGCCACCCGAGGCTCGCGCCTCGCGCTGAGACAAACCGAACTCGTCATCGAGCTGCTGCGGTCGCTCGAGCCCGGGGTCGATTTCGAGATCGTCACCGTCACCACTACCGGCGACCGGGATCGTCGTTCCTACGCGGAGATCGGGGGCCGGGGCCTGTTCGTGCGCGAGGTCGAAGAAGCGCTTCTCGACGATCGCGCCGATCTTGCGGTGCACTCGGCCAAGGACCTCACTTCGGGGCTGGCCCCCGGCTGCGTGATCGCGGGGGTGCCCGCGCGCGCCCCCGTCGAGGATGTCGTGCTCGGCGCCGGCGACGATCGCGACGGTGGCGTTCGGCTGACCGAGCTGCGCCCGGGATCGAAGGTCGGTACCTCGAGCATGCGCCGCCGCGCCCTTCTGGCCGAGGCGAGGCGTGACCTCGACATCGTCGAGTTCCGCGGCAATCTCGACACGCGGCTCGAGAAGGTCGAGCGCGGCGATGTCGACGCCGCGATCGTGGCGGCTGCGGGTCTCGAACGCCTCGGCCTCGACCTCGCGAACTACGGCAGGCTCGACCCCGACGTGTGGACGCCGGCTCCCGCACAGGGCGCGCTGGCCGTCGAGGCGCTCGACAACCGCACCGCGGTGCTCGATTTGGTGGCGGGGATCGACGACGATGCAGCGCGCGCCGAAGTGACCTTGGAGCGAGCTTTCTCGGCGGTGCTCGAGGGTGGCTGCACGGTTCCCTTGGGCTGCCTC
>DASSMG010000198.1:0-8805 GCA_035688995.1 Actinomycetota bacterium | reverse complement strand
GAGGATGCCGTCGGCGACCGCTTCGCGGATGCCATCAGCGAAGACCCCGCGGTCACGTTCGAGGAGTCCGTCGAGCAGTAACCAGTGGCCGGGGTGTCTCTTCCTCGGGGGCCCGGCCGGACGCTCCCACCCCATCTCTTTCTCGAGCGCGACAAGTTCCCATGCGGCGCGCTTGTCGCCGGTCGCGATGCGAGCCTCAAGTTCGGCCCCGCGCTCGATCGCGGCGTGCAGATCCTGGAGGACCTCGAGCGGGCCCTCTCGAGTCACGTCGGTCATAACTCTCCTTTCAGGACGCGCGTAGGACGCGTCGCGACAGTCATCAGCGGTACATAGGGGTACTCAAGGGGCAATGGACGTCGGGGGGTCGCAGGCGTCGCGCCGCCTAGCAGCGGCTGCGTTGTAAGCGCAGTGCTCTTCCACTGAGCTAACCGCCCGGATCGCCTAACAGTATTCGTGCACGCAGCCGAGTGCGTTCTGTTCTACAAAAGTTGCGAAATACGCAACAAATGTAGAAGAGAAGCGAGGGTGCTGGCTCGGCGGACTCGCTCCCTCACTGGCTAAAAGGCGAAGGAACACCGGCGTCCGCGCCGAATCCCTCCCCTATGGCTCGTAGATCGTTTCTCGTTCGCGCGCTCGTCGCCGGGTGCCTTATCGGCGCCCTCGTAGCTCCCGCGGCGGGCGCGGCGGCCCAGCCTCAAGCAACCCCGCCCGGGCACGCCCACGATCTGCCCGTCTACAACGTCGGTACCGCGGTCGTCGATATCTCGCCGCCTGCGGATCATCCGCAGTATCTCGGCGGCTTCGGCCAGATGGACGAGCCGACCGCCACCGTGCACGACCCTCTTCAGGTCCGGGCCTTCGCCGTCTCACAGGGCAAACAAGCCGTCGCCTTCGCGATCGTCGACAGCCAGGGCTGGTTCTCCGGTTACCAGGAGGGCCCGTTCGGGATCACCGACGCCCGCCAACAGGTCGGTGACTGGCTCGCCAAGCACGGTTACCCCGATGCGACCGAGGCCAACGTCATCATCTCGTCGACCCACAGCCATGCCGCCCCCACCATCATGGGTATCTGGGGGCCGACCGACGCGGACTACCTGAAGCTCGTCCACGACCGCGCGATCCAAGCGATCGAGCAGGCGTTCTCGTCGATGCGCCCGGCAACGCTGTGGACCGCCGACGCCGACGTCGCGACGATCGACGGCTCCAACGTCGAGCAGACCGACATCTACGACGGCTGGACGGTCGACGGCGATCTGCCTCTTCTGTGGGCCCGCGATCCGCAGAACGGAAAGACGATCGGGCTCTACGGCAACGTTCCGATCCACGCAGACATCGTGAACGGCGCGGGCCTCAAAGAGATGAGTGCCGATCACATCGGTTTCGAACGGGACGCACTCGGTAGTGCTCTTGGTGGAACCGCCGTCCTCGCGATGGGAACGCTCGGTCGTCAGGAGAGCATCGTCCAGGTCGGTGGTTACGACGACTCCCATCGCGTCGCCGACTACGTCGTGAACGCGACGCTCCACGCGCTGGAGTCGGCGGAACCGATCACTTCCGACGAGCTGGGTGCCGCCGAGCAATACGTGACCGTCCCGGGCACGAACCCCGCGCTGCTGGCCCTGGTCGCGGGCAACGCAGCGGGTCCGACCTGCACGCCGGCTGCCTGCACGATCGATCGTTCCTTCGAGCCCCCGTACCAGGTGGGAACCGCGCTCGGAACCTGGATCAACGTCTTCCGGATCGGTGACGTCGCCTACGTGAGCGAGCCCGGCGAAGCGTTCCCCGAGGTATCCGCCGCGATCCGGGCGTCGATCCCGGCCGACAAGGTGCGCGTGATCGGGATGGCGCAGGACCAGGTCGGTTACTACTTCCCGCCCGAGGACACGACGTTCACGACGTTCCCCAACGATTCCGACCACTTGATCTACAACTCGAGCCTGGCGCTCGCCGACATCAACGTCGATGCCGCCGCAGTCGCCGCGCGATCGCTCGGCTGGGATGCGCTTCCGGTCCATCCGACGACGGGTATCGACGACCCGCAGGCGTTCGAGAAACCCGGCGTCCAGTTCTTCCCCGTGGTGCCTTTCTCGAAGGACAAGACCGTGGTGTTCGACGCCGCGTTCAACTCCGCTTACGACGGCGCCGCTCTCGTCGGCGACCAGCCAGTCAAATGGGACTTCGGTGACGGAAGCAAGGGCGAGAGCCGCGAGCTCATCAGCCACACCTACCAACGCCCGGGCGACTACAAGGTCACGGCCACGGTCACCGACGAGCAGGGACGCTCGCGCAGCTGGACGCAGACCGTCCACATCCACTAGCCGACGTCACACCGCCTCGAATCGCAATCGACCCTTGACGGGGTCCGCTTCGATCAACCGCGCTCGGACGGGAGCCCCCAACTGGAAACGCTCGCCGTCACACGACGTGACGACGGCCGGATCGCGGAGCTGGATCGTCCCGCCGTTCTTGTTGAGGCCGATAACTACCGCGTCGAAGACCTCACCGACGTGATCGGAGAGGACGACCGCTTCGACAAGGTCGACAACGCGGCGCTCGAGCTCCCCGGCGCGCCGATCGGCTTCCTTCATCTCCTCAGGAAGTGCGGCGAGAGCGGCCACGCACCACTCCGGCGGGCGTTGTCCGCGAGCCACAGCGAGGCACACCTCGGTCGCATAGCGATCGGCCATCCTTCGGAGCGGCGCGGTCACGTGCGCGTAGGGCGCTGCGATCGCGTGATGGATGGCGTCTGTGGGCGCCGTGCCGTCGAAAGCGACGTAATTAACACCTCGGAACAGACGCGCCGCCTGCGTCACGATCGCGGCATCGGCCCCTTTACTTGCGTCGAGCGTGTTGACGAAGTCCCGATAAGACATCGAGTCCGGCCACTGCAGGCCGAGCGCGAGGGCACTGCGCCTGAGCATCGCGATCGTTTCGGCATCGGGCGGAGGCATCGTGCGCAGAAGTCCGATCCCGCCTTCGATCATGATCTCCGCCGCCGCCATCCCCGTCATGAGCGAGATCTGGGCGTTCCAGTCCTCGACCGGCAACGGCGCGCGGTAAGCGAGCTCGTAAGAGGCTCCGACCCGGACGACCTCCTGCTCGGGCAGATGGAGGCTGATGCCGCCTCGCTCCCGTTCGATCTTCTGTCGCAGCCGGCCGATCTCCTGGAGAAGCAGTAGCGACGGGCCGGCGTCGCGGTCGTCGATCGAATGCTGCACCTGCTCGTAGCTGAGCTGCTCGCTACTGACGACGTTCGCCCGCTCGACGACCACGTCGACAACGGTCCCTCTGGCATCTAGTTCGAGCGACCACAGCACGGCCGGCCGCGTCACGGTCGGAAGAAGGCTGGCGACTCCTTCGCTCACCTCGGGTGGATAGACCGGCACGCGCCGATCGGGGCTGTAGAGCGTCTGGCCCCGACGGTGGGACTCGCGATCGAGCGCCGACCCGGGGGCTACGAACGCCGCTACGTCGGCGATCGCGTAATGGACGAGGTAACCCGCCCCATTTCGCTGCGCATGGAACGCCTGGTCCAGGTCCCGGCTCCCCGGTGGGTCGATCGTGACGAACCCGATCTCGGTGGCGTCACGTCGCGACGGATCTTTCGTCGGATCGGGCAGGGATCCCAGCTCGCGCTCGACGTCCGGCGGGAACCCGGCGGGGAGATGCATCGCAGCCCGGATGCGCTCGAACCCGTCGACGAGCTCGCGAGCTTCGGGCGCGAGTCGCACTCGCCTCGCGGTCATCGCGGCGCGTCTTCGTCGTTCCGCACGACTCCTTATTACAGTGAGCCGGAGGAGGAGCGGCGCCGGGACGCGCCGCTCCTTTGAAGACCCGGCTTAGCTAGCCGACAACCAGGTCGCGGTCGCTATGGTCGGTCGCTTTCTCCGCCCACAGATGGAGCCCAAGCCATGCCCACCCCACCATCAGGGCGGTCAGGCCGATGAGCGGGATCAGGGCCCCGGCGTCCACGTCGATCAGGACGCTCCCGAGGCCCACCGTGAAGCTCATGAGCAGCCCCCCGATCCACAGGGCCACCGGGCCGCGCGGTACCACGCCGGATCGGATGGTTCCGATGAAGAAAGCCCCCAGCCCGGCGACGATCGCGATCATCCCGACGAGTGTGCCGGGCCCGAACCAGAAGCGCATGCTCACGAGGACGATGAAGAAACCGGCGATCGAGATGCGCGGTCCCAGCCGGCCGAACGGGACGAGCTTCCCGCGCACGCGCATGTAGAGCGCAACGAGGCTCACGGTGAACAGCGCCACGAAGAACATGGACACCTCTGCGAACGCCCCGTGGCTATAAGAAACGGACATCTGTTCGAGGATCGTGCTTACGCCGAGTCCGAGCGCTCCGACGAAACCCGCGAGCCCCGCATATCTAGTGAATGTGGTTGGCACACCGACTCCCTTCGATTCGGCCCACGCTCCCACCACCGTTTCGGGCGAGCCGAAGTCGTCGATCGCTCGTTGCTGTGCCTCATCCGGAGTCAATCCGCGAGCCTGATGTCGCTCGGCCGCGTCCTCGAGATGGCCGCGCATCTCCTCGACCAGACGGCGTCGAAGTCGCGCGTGACCAACGAGGTTCGGCTCCAGCTTCGAAACGAACGAGTCGATCGTTCCGACGCCGGCGGCTCTAGCCACCGGCGTTCCCCAGGACGGAGCTGACGGCGCTCCGGAAGGCTTTCCACTCGTTGCGTTTCGCGGCCAGCGCTTTCCGACCCGCGCGCGTCAGCTCGTAGACGCGTCGCCGTCTCCCCTGGCTGTCGTCCCAGCGGCTAGCTAGATAGCCGAGCCGTTCCAGGCGATGTAGCGCCGGGTAAACGGTTCCTTCGGGAAGATCGAACTCACCCCTGCTGCGGCGCCGCAGCTCCTCGATGATGGCGTAGCCGTGCAGCGGGCCCTGCTCCACGACTGCCAGCACTAGGGGATCCAGATGGCCCTTGATGAGATCGCTTCCCATACCTAGGGACTCTAGGTCTAGAGCTTCTAGGTGTCAAGAGATGAATGACCGTACAGTCCCTGGAGATCGACCAGAACAATCGGAGGCCGCACTTGTCCGCAGTGAACCCCTCGGTTCCGTTCAACCCCAAGCGCTCGAGTCTCTATTCGAGGGACGAATTGATGGAGGGGTTCGACGGTCGCGATGCGGCGACCAGTCTCGACCAACGTATCCAGGTCTACCTGGACGACTGGAAACGACAGCGACCGCGCGATCTCGAACAGGGCCTCATGCAGCGCGAGCACGACTACTGGATCGAAGTTGCGTTGCAGGATCTCATCGATCCTCCCGACGCGCCGGCCAAGAAGATCGTCGGGATCATGGGCAGCCACAAGACTCGCCGGGACGATCCGTACTACCGGGAGGTCGCTCGACTCGGCTGGCTGCTGACTCCTCCGAACGGGTCGTACGTCGTGCTTACCGGCGGCGGGCTCGGGATGATGGAGGCCGCGAGCCTGGGGGCTTATCTCGCGCCGTACGGCCAGGAGACGATCGATGAAGTCATCGAGATCCTCGGGGACCACGACGATGCGCGCTACATCAACGCCGCCGGAGAGTTACGCAGACGCTTCCCAGATCACGGCGACGCGCTCGCGGTTCCAACGTGGTCGTATTCGAACGAACCCATCAGCCAGTTCTCATCACACATCGCTAAGCACTTCGAGAACAGTTCCCGGGAAGAAGGCCTGCTGGCCGTAACGATCCACGGCGTGGTCTTCGCGCCGGGAGCCGCCGGCACCCTTCAGGAAGTCTTCCAGGACGCCGCCCAGAACTCGTACTGGTCGTTCAACTGGCGCAGCCCGATGGTTTTCCTCGGGCGCAAGTACTTCACAGAGGACTTCCCCGCTTACCAATTGTTGATGGCGCGGGCGGAGGCCGACGGCTACGCCGACATGGTCGCGATCTTCGACACGGCGGAGGAGGTCGTCGATTTCCTGGCGGCGTGTCCGCCGCGCCCCCGACCCGAGCCCGATCCACCGCGGCGAACCTTGGGTCGGTCGGGCCCACCATGGCCACGGCGTTAAGGTCAGAAGTAAGGACCCAACCACCAACGAAGGAGGACGGATGCCTTACTCACTCCCCGATCTCCCCTACGACCACTCCGCGCTCGAGCCTCACATCGACGCGAAAACGATGGAGATCCACCACAGCAAGCACCACCAGACCTACGTCGACAAGCTCAATGCCGCGATCGAAGGCACGGGTCTCGACGAGAAGTACCCCGACGTTCACGACCTGATGAAGAACTTCGACAGCGTCCCCGACGACAAGAAGGGGGCCGTCCGCAACCATGGTGGAGGGCACAGCAACCACTCGATCTTCTGGGAGGTCATGGGACCCGACGCCGGGGGCGACCCCACAGGTGACATCGCGGACGCGATCAACGCCGGCTTCGGTTCCTTCAAGGAGTTCCGCGAGAAGTTCACGGCCGACGCGACGGCTCACTTCGGTTCGGGGTGGGCGTGGCTCGTTTCGAAGAGTGGGAATCTCGAGGTCATCACGTGTGCGAACCAGGATTCGCCCTACGCGGCTGGGTACACGCCGCTCGTTGGGATCGACGTTTGGGAGCACGCGTACTACCTGAAGTACCAGAACAAGAGGCCGGACTACATCGAGGCGTGGTGGAACACGGTCAACTGGGACGCGGTCAGCTCCCGCTTCACCAGTGCCTAAGCGTTCTTTCTAAACATGGCCGGGATAATCCCGGGTAGTCGTAGAAAGAATGAAAAGAGGCCGGGCGAAAATCGCCCGGCCTCTTTTTGATTACTTGGCTGGGATCAGCTGGACGTTCGAGGCGAAGTCGCTCGAGTCGAACAGGATCCGCACCTGACCCGGAGTCGTCTGGGTGGGGATGCTCAGCTGCAGACCGAGGCTCGCCGCAGCAACCATCTTGACCTTCTTGAACATCACGACGGTCTCACCGTGGCCGGGCGCAACGTCAATCGTCGAGGTGGCGACGGGAGGCGGAGCCTGCGAATCACCGACGGGAGGGGCCGACGTGCAGGTCCCGGTCATGTCGGGGTAGATCGAGACGGTCATCTTCACCGCGGGAGTCGCAACGGTGTGGAGCGTGACCTTGATGTCACCCTTGAACTTGGCGGAGTACTCACCACGCCAGACCGGAAGCAGCCCGTTGCCGTTGCAATCGGTGTTCGGACCACGGAAGTAGTTGGTCACGAACATCGACGAAGGAGTGGCGTTCGCAGGCTCGGTCGTGTCCATCGACATGTAGTTGCTGTCGATCCACGTCTCGTTGATGTACGCCTCGGTCGCGGGACCGCGGCCGTGGAGGTAGAACGTCGTGGTCTTCTTCGCTGCCATGGACGGTGCGGCGGCGACCGCCACGAGCGCCAAGGCCGCGAGGATCGTTGCGATCTTCTTCAGCATCTCGGATCTCCCTCTTCTTAGTTGTAGCTATCGATCAGCAGCTGCAAGTCATTTCGAGTCGCGTCGGTGCGCTCGGAGAGTCGTATAGAACGCGTCCCGGTTGAGGCGTCGTGTTGATGAGCTCTACGACGACGTTCATCTTCACTCTCTTGTTGATGCCCTTGAAGACGATCGGCACCTCGTTGGCGCCGGGCGGGATCGTTACCTGCACCTCTCGATATGGCTCCTGATAGGCATCGGTCCCGGCCGCGGAGCTCGTGCAGGAAAGGAACGGAACGTCGAACCAGATGCGGGCCGTCACGCTCGCGGGGGCCGAAGCGAAGTTCGCGAACAGCGTGACGTCACCCTTGACGGTCCCCTTGATCATCCCTTGCCACGAAGGGAACAGCGGGTTGCCGACGCACTGGTCGTTGCCCACCGGATCGCCGAAGTTCCACGACTTCGGAGTGGGATCGGTCGGCTCGGTCTTGTCGATGGTTGGGTAGGTGCCGTCGCTCAGGTTGCCGACGAGCTCGACGCCATCTCCGACCGGGTAGTTGCCGTGGAGGTAGAACGTCGTCTTGGCGAGCTTTGCGTCCGCCGGTGCCGCGCCCAGGGACATCGCGCCGGCAAGCACCGCGAGCGTTGCAACGATCGAGCTGAGCCTTTTCACGATTGCGTCTCCTGGATCTGAGTGGTCTTCGATTTAGGTCCTAAGAGAGCGGTTCGACGCGACGGACGTGTGTCCTTCCTCCGTCGCGCCCATGGAAAAGGCCCGGCCCCCCAAGGAGGCGCCGGGCCTGCGATCTCCGAGATGGCGCCCCTACGGGAGAGGCGTTGCCGAGAACGTCACCTTGGCGCTACCGGAGGTGGAGAAACCGGCGCAGAACGGGCTCGGGAGTGCCCACATGAACGCCGTGATCGTCGTGTTCGCCGGGACCTCGAGGTTCTTCGCCTCGGTTCCGCACACGACCACACCGGTGTCGTTGACGCCGTCACCGTCGGTGTCCCAGCTGAAGTCGCCGTAAGGGATCGGGCTGACGTCGTCTTTGACCTCGACCGTCATGAACGTGTTGGTCGAGCTCGACGAGAACGTCATCGCGCCCAGCGTGACACCGGCACCCGCGGTACCGAGCGCAGGCTGGTCGTAAGTGCCCTGCATCGTGTAGGGCTTCGGAACCTTCTTCTTCTTCGACTTGGCTACGGCCGGAGTGGCCGCGAACGCGCTTGCGATCAGACCCAGCGCAACGAGCAAGCTGATCGTCTTCTTCATGATTGCCCTCCCATGTTTTCCTTACGGGAAGGTTTCTCTCTTGAATGGCAGAGTCCTGCCAATAAAAGACCGGCCCCCTCGGAGGCCGGTCTAAAGGATCAGTTGGTTCGGAAAGACTTACGGCACGTTGGAGAACGTGGCGTCAACGGTGCCGCTGGTG
>DASSMG010000197.1:0-3157 GCA_035688995.1 Actinomycetota bacterium | reverse complement strand
TTACACGTCGGAGTGGCAGATAACGACGATCACCGCGGATGGCCGCGACCGGACGCAGCTGACAAACGACGAGTTGATCGCTCACTACTCACCGGGGTGGCAACCCTTGCCTTAAGCAGAAACGTCTCAGAGACCTCCGTTGGGCGGCGCGTAGAGGACGTTCGTGAAAGGCCAGGCGTCCGATGCCATCCATTCCGAGACGCTCGACCTCAGGCTGCCGTCGAGCTCCGCGCGTGAGGCCCGCACCCACGAACGGATGCGAGCATCGTGCATGCCGTCTTTCGCCGGATAGATGTATCCGGCGCGATCTCTCTAGTCGGCTTCAGGAGTGGGTTCTCGCGCCTCGTAGGGGAGGAACGTCGTCGCGAGGAGGCGAAGACTCCGGGGCAGAGCGGAGGCCGAACGAGGAGGCTGTAGGTGAGGAAGCTCAGGGCCCTACTAATGGCGGGGATCGTTGCCGGATTCATGGTGTTCCCGGTGACTGCCGCCCATGCGTGTCCCGATCCCGATAATCCGTGCGACCCGACGGCGGGAGAGGTCATCCAGCACGCCGTTTGTCACGCGTTGCACAAGTGCTAGCTGCGAACTGATCCGCGCTCGCACGGGCGACGGACCCGAGCCCTAACCGTTACGACCCGGCGGGCTGGAAGAGCTCGATCACGTTTCCCGACGGGTCTTCGAGCAGTATCTGCCGCCCGCCCGGACCACTGACGATGTCATTGCGGAAGCTCAGACCCGCGGCGCGCAGTCGTTCGACCTCGGCGCCGATGTCGCCGACGATCAGATGGATCCGGTTCCACCCACCGGGTCCGGGAGTCGCGCCGTCGGGCATGGGTCGTCCCGCCGAACTGGCCGGGCCACTGAGAAGAAGCCGCAGATTCCCGCGCCTCACGTCCGCGAAAGCTGGAGCGGCACTGGTCAGGATCTCGAAGCCCAGATGTCCCGTGTAGAAGTCGATGGACTCCTGGACGTCATCGACCATGTAGCGAACGTTCACCATGGCGTCTGTCTGTCCCATCAGGGCTCCTTTCGCTGGGGGATGGCGACCCTCTGGCGATCGACGGTTCGAGCCCACCGCCCGACAAGAAAAAGGAGAGGGCGCAAGGCGCTCCTCTCCACTTCCAAATTATCCGACACAGGGGGGCTTGCGGCAAGCCCCCCATCGCGTCGCACAATCATCGATCCCAAACAGAAGGGAGCGCGCTTTGACCGAGCATGCGGTGGTGATCGCCGGAGGAGGTCCGACGGGGCTGATGCTGGCGGCCGAGTTGGCGGTGGCCAAGGTCGACGTCGCCATCGTCGAGCGGCGCCCCAACCAGGAACTCGCCGGCTCCCGCGCCGGCGGTCTGCACTCGCGCACGATCGAGGTCCTCGATCAGCGCGGGATCGCCGATCGGTTCCTGACGGAGGGACAGATCGCTCCGGGCGCGGGCTTCGCCTTCAACCGCTTGGACCTCGGCGATTTCCCCTCGCGGCACCCCTACGTGCTGGGCCTGTGGCAGAACCACATCGAGCGCATCCTCGCCGGTTGGGTCGAGGAGCTAGAGGTGCCGATCTACCGCGAACGTGAGGTGATCGGGTTCGCGCAAGACGACACCGGCGTCGACGTCGAAGTTACGGGTGGAGAGTCGTTGCGCGCGCTCTATCTCGTGGGGTGCGACGGCGGACGGAGCGTGATCCGTAAGGCCGCCGGGATCGACTTCCCCGGGTGGGATCCGACGATCAGTCACCTGCTCGCCGAGGTCGAGGTGACGGAGGAGCCCGAATTCGGCATCCGCCAGGACGAACTGGGCACCCATTCCTTCGGCCGAAAGGACTACGAGATCCGCGACGGCGAGATCGTCTACGCCGATGAAGGTCCGGTAGGAATCATGGTGACCGAAGCGACGGTCGGGTCCACCGACGAACCCACCCTGGAGGATCTCCGCGCCGCGCTGGTCGCCGTTTACGGGACCGACTACGGGGCCCACAGCCCGACTTACATCACGAGATTCACCGACATGACCCGGCAAGCGGCGTCGTATCGCGAGGGCCGGGTCCTGCTGGCCGGCGACGCCGCGCACGTGCATTACCCGGCGGGGGGACAGGGACTCAACGTCGGCGTGCAGGACGCGGTGAACCTCGGCTGGAAGCTGGCCCAGGTGGTCAAGGAGACAACGCCACCAAGTCTGCTGGACACCTATCAGGCGGAGCGCCATCCGGTGGCCGCGCGGGTGTTGCAGAACACGATGGCGCAAACCGCACTGATGCGCCCCGCCGACGCGCGCCTCGAAGCTCTTCGGCAGACCGTGTCCGAGTTGTTGAGCATGGACGAGCCCCGCAAGCGGTTCGCCGGGATGATCTCCGGCCTCGACGTGCACTACGACCTCGGCGAGGGACATCCGCTACTCGGACGGCGCATGCCGGACCTCGATCTGGTCACCTCCGACGGCTCGACGCGGGTGGCCGCGTTGCTGCACGACGCCCGGCCGGTGCTACTGAACTTCGGTGACCCCGGAGCCGTCGACGTCGCAGCGTGGACGGATCGGGTCAACGTGATCGATGCGGAGTGCGAAGGTCACTGGGAGCTTCCGGTGCTCGGCGCGGTCACCGCCCCCACCGCCGTTCTGATCCGGCCCGATGGTTACGTCTGTTGGGTGGGGGAGCCGGGCGACCCGAGTCTTACCGACGCGCTCACGAACTGGTTCGGACCGCCGACCGCGAGCTAGGAACGGTTATCCGACCGGCTTGTTGCAGCAGATCTCGAGCAAGAAGCCGTGCGGATCGAACCAGAAGGACGCGTAGTAGTTGTCGTGATACTGCGGGAACAACTTGGGGGCATGGAGGATCTCGCTGCCGAGCGCGATCGCTTGGGCGTGGGCGTCATCTACCTGAGGTCTCGTTCGTGCACGGAACGCGACGTGTTGTAGCCCCACCTGTTTCCGTACGTAGCGATTCTTCTCGGGCGCGACGTAGAAGAAGACGAAGGTCCCCGGCTTGCCACCCGCCGGTTTGTACGAGAACTCTTCTTCGGTAGCGAAGAAGGGCTCGAACCCCAAGAACGGCATCAGCGCGTCGTAGTAGGTCTTAGCTGCCCCGAGGTCCGGAACGTTCAAACCCAAGTGATCGAGCACGTCACCTCGCTATTCAACGATCTTCCAGAACGAGTCCATGCGCT
>DASSMG010000196.1:0-4287 GCA_035688995.1 Actinomycetota bacterium | reverse complement strand
ACGGTTCGACCGTTTATCGCGACCGCATCTCGGGATCGGCGGGCGAGGCCGAAGCACTCGGACGGGAGCTCGGCCACGCCATCCTGTCGTGTGGAGGCGACGAGCTACTCGAGGAGCTCCGCGAGGCAGAGGCGTCACAACCCGAAGCTCCATGACGCGCGTCGTGGTCACGCGGTCATCCGATGATGCCGAACCCCTGCTGGCGGCGCTGCGTGAGGCGGGGATGATCCCGGTCCATCTCCCCGTTATCGCTACCGCCGCGGCAGACCCGACACCCGACGTCGACCGAACGATCTCGTCGCTCGCGGCCGGCGCCTACAGCTGGATCGTGTTCTCGAGCGCGAACGGCGTGAAGTGGTTCGGTGCGGCGCTCGAACGCTCGGGCGTCTCGATCCCCGACGGAACCAAGGTGGCCGCCGTGGGCACCGCCACCGCGGCGTCGCTGACGCAGCGTGGTATCCGGGTGGCGCTCGTGCCCGACGTCCACACCGGAACCGACCTCGCGCACGCGCTGGGTCCCGGCGCCGGACGCGTGCTGTTGCCGCGGCCCGAGCAAGCTCCCGATGCCGTCCTCGAGGCGTTGGCTGTTCAGGGGTGGGTCCCGGACGAGGTCGTCGTTTATCGAACCGTGGCCGGCGCTCCCGACCCCGCCGCGGTCGAGCAGGTGCGGCACGGCGCCTTCGACGTGCTCACGTTCACGAGTGGTTCGACGGTCAGGTTCTTCGCCGAGCTCGTGGCGCGTCCGGAGGCCCTCGAACTCGGGGATCGCAAGGTCGTCTGCATCGGGCCGTCCACGGCCGAGGTTGCTCGCGGCGCAGGGTTTCCCGTCGATGCCATCGCGCGTCCCCACACGGTCGGGGGCCTGGTGGAGGCGATCGCAACGGTCGTGGGACGATAGGTCGATGGCCGGCTATCCCGAACTCCGCCCCCGCCGCCTGCGCGCGACTCCGGGCTTGCGACGCGCCTTCGCCGAGACGTCGCTGCAGCCGAGCGACCTGATCGCCCCGTTATTCGTCAAAGAGGGGTTGTCGGAGCCGGTCCCGATCTCGTCCATGCCCGGGCACCACCAACACACGCTCGAGAGCGTGGTCAAGGAAGCCCGGGAGCTCGCCGCGCGGGACATCGCCGGCGTCATCCTCTTCGGGGTCCCCGCGGTCAAGGACCCGGAAGGATCGCAGGCATGGAAGCCCGACGGCTACCTTCAACAGGCGATCGGCGCCGTCAAGGACGAGCTCGACGACAACGGCATCGTCGTTGCCGACCTGTGCCTGTGCGAATACACCGACCACGGACACTGCGGGATCCTGGCCGGTGAAGACGTCGACAACGACCGAACGCTCGATGCGTACGCCAAGATCGCGGTGTCGCAGGCTCGCGCCGGTGCCGACCTGATCGCGCCGTCCGGGATGATGGACGGCCAGGTCCGTGCGGTACGCGCCGCTCTCGACGGAGACGGATTCGCGATGACCCCGATCCTCGCCTACTCCGCGAAGTTCGCCTCGGGCTTCTACGGCCCGTTCAGGGAAGCTGCTGAGGGTGCACCGCGCTTCGGCGATCGACGCAGCTATCAGCAGGATCCGCCGAATCTCGAAGAAGCCCTGCGCGAGGTCGCGCTCGACATCGAGGAAGGTGCCGACGCGGTGATGGTGAAGCCTGCACTTCCGTACCTGGATGTGCTTCGCCGAACCAAGGACGAGTTCGGCTATCCGACCGCGGCGTACAACGTGAGCGGCGAGTACGCGATGGTCATGGCCGCGGCGGAACGAGGTTGGCTCGACGAACGCCAGGCGACACTCGAAGTGCTCACGTCGATCCGGCGTGCCGGTGCCGACCTGGTGATCACGTACCACGCCAAGAAAGCCGCTGAGTGGTTGAGCTAGATCGTTCGCGCTCGGAGGAGATGTACGCCCGGGCGCTCCGCTTGATCCCGGGCGGCGTGGACTCGCCCGTCCGCGCGTTCGGCGCGGTGGGATCGACCCCCTTCTTCGTTGCCGGGGCGGCCGGCCCCTCGATCTTCGACATCGACGGCAACGCGTACGTCGACTGGGTCCAGAGCTGGGGGGCGTCGCTGCTGGGCCACGCCGACGACGGTGTCGTGGCGGCCGTTACCGACGCGGCCCGGCGAGGGACGTCCTTCGGAACGCCGAGCCCCCTCGAAGTCGAGCTGGCCGAGCTTGTGACCACGATGGTCCCCAACGCCGAGCGGGTGAGGTTCGTCAGTTCCGGGACCGAGGCCGCCATGACCGCCATCCGCTTGGCCCGAGGCGTGACCGGGCGGTCGAAGATCCTGAAGTTCGCCGGCTGCTATCACGGGCACACCGATGCACTGCTCGTGGAGGCCGGGTCGGGGGTCGCGACGCTGGGCATCCCGGGGAGCCCCGGTGTCACCTCCGGAACGGTGGGCGACACGGTGGTGGTCCCCTACAACGACATCGGTGCCGCGGAGGCCGCCGCTCGCGAGATCGGCGACGACCTTGCCGCCATCCTCGTCGAGCCCGTCGCTGCGAACATGGGCCTCGTCTTACCCCGCGAGGGTTTCCTGGAGGGGCTCCGGGCCCTCGCCACCGAACTCGGGTCTCTGCTCGTCTTCGATGAGGTCATCACCGGTTTTCGCATCGGTAACGCCGGTGCCCAGGGACGCTTCGGGATCGACGCCGACCTCGTCCTTCTCGGCAAGGTGATCGGAGGCGGGATGCCGGTTGGTGCGATCGCCGGCCGAGCCGACCTTATGGAGCATCTCGCTCCGACCGGTCCGGTCTATCAGGCGGGAACGTTGTCGGGCAATCCCGTGACGATGGGCGCAGGCATCGCGGTGTTGTCGCGTCTGCGCGACGACCCTTCGATCCACGATCGCATCCAGGACACCGGTCGCGCTTTGGTGCGCGGGTTGGTCGACGCGGCCGATATCGCCGAGGTACCGATGGTTGCCAGCGCGATCGGGGGCCTTGCAGGTTTCTTCTTCAGTGACGACGACGTCGAGAACTACGAAGGCGCCGCGGCGACGAGCCCGGAGACCTACGGGAAGTTGTTCCGAGGTCTGCTGGAACGCGGCATCTACTTCCCGCCGTCTCGGTTCGAGGCGCTGTTCATCTCTGCGGCGCACGAGGACGGCCATGTCGACCAAACCGTGAAGGCGGCTCACGATGTCCTCACGTCCTGACGGCGATGCCCCGGAGCCGGAAGCGAAGGTCCCGGGATGGCGGCAACCCTGGGACACCTGGCGAAAGGTGATGTTCGCGGGGGCGATCCTGCTACTGGCGCTCGCGCTCGCCCGCGCCTTCGCGCCGGACAGAGTTCCGTACTGGTTGGGGATCGCGATCCAAGCCGTTGGTTACGTGTTGCTCGCGGTCGGATTCTTCCTCGCGATGAAGCTTCGTAGAGAGATCCGGGAGAAACGAGCGGCTGAAGGCGGTGCTAGTCCTCGCGACCGAGGATGATCCAGAGCACGATCACGATGAGGATCAACATCCCGGCCATCGCGATCCATGCGATACCGCCGTTGTCGGTCGGCGATTCACCACCGGCCTGGATCCCTCCGGAGCACGCCGCCGAAGCCAGCAGCAGGAGCGAGGCCAGGAACGTTCTAACGCGGGTCATCATCGATCCCTTCTAAGCGGTCGCTTCGGCTTCTTGCGTCCGCACGCGACGTTCCGCCAGCGACAGCCCTATGAGGTGGAGCAGGAACAGGATCGCAGAGCCGAGAGCGATCATGCGGGCCTTCCCGAGGAGGTTCCCCGGGTCGTACTTCATGACGACCGCCGCCTGTCCGAGAGGCTTGATCTCCTCGGCCCCGGAGGCTTCCTGCTTCTGCTTCTCGAGTTGCTTCGTGGTTGGAACCCCCAGCTCGGGGGGTACCGGGGGCGGAAGGATGTCGATCAGTACCGCTCCGTAGGTCGTGTCGCCCTGCTCGAGGAGACGAGCCGAGTCCTCGGTCACCGCCAGCTGCGCGTCCTGCGGGAAGTCCGCAAGGTCGCCCTTGCCCAGGTTCTCGGTGACGTAGTTCGTCCCGTCGCTCTCTAGTTCCGAGGCCTGCGCGACCTGCTGCGTGTCGTCTTCGTTCGGGGTGATCCAGTCGCCGTCGGGGTACTGGGACGCGGCATCGAGCTTCAGCGAGCTCATCTGCGATCCGATGTCGAGCTGGTTCCATACGGCGGGCTCGCCGAGCGGTCCTAGAGGGTTGATCGCCCACACGACACCCATGATCGTCATGAACGCGAAGGCGATCGAGGCGGTCACGAAATAGGCGAGGCGCGCGCCGAGCACGAGACTCAGGAGCAGGAAGACGCT
>DASSMG010000195.1:0-4585 GCA_035688995.1 Actinomycetota bacterium | reverse complement strand
CGCCGAAGGTCGGTGCCGCGTCTTTCGAAGTGCAGCAACTCGGCGGTGAAGCGGCGGCGGTCGCTCAGGAGAACCTTTCCGCGCATCCCGTCCTGAAGGCGTTCGGTCTCGAGCAGCGCGCGCTCGAGACGTATCGAGCGCGCCTCATGGCGGTCGTGCGCGCGAGTCTCCGGCTGACTATCTCCGGGCAGATGTTCGAAGCCAGCATCAACTTCACGACGACCGTCGCTCAGCTGGTCGTCCTCGGCATCGGGAGCATCCTCGTCATCGGCGGCACCATCGGCGAGCCGGGAACGATGGTGGCCCTGTTGCTGTTGCTTCCGCAGGTTTTCGTCCCGATCGGACTTCTGGCCGAGGTCGGCCAGACGGCGCAGGTTGCGGCCGGTTCGATCCGGCGCGCGAACGAGGTGCTCGAAGAGCCGGTCGAGATCGAGGATGCGCCGAACGCTAGCGAGCTTCCGCCGCTCGAGCGTGAGATCGTCCTCGAAGACGTCGTGTTCGGCTACGAGCCCGAACGCCCGATCCTCAAGGGACTCAACATGCGGATCCCGTCCGGCGCGAACGTGGCACTGGTCGGGCCGAGTGGATCCGGCAAGAGCACGGTCTTCAACCTGTTGTTGCGTTTCTACGACCCCGATGGTGGGCGCGTTCTGTTCGACGGCCACGATCTCAAAGAGGTCACGCTGGCCTCGCTGCGTTCGCAGATCGGGTACGTCTTCCAGGAGACGTTCGTGTTCAACACGACGCTGCGCGACAACATCGCGATCGGTCGCCCAGATGCAAGCGATGCCGAGATCGTCGCGGCCGCGCGCGCGGCCGAGTTGGACAGCTTCATCGCATCGCTTCCCGCCGGGATGGACACGGTGCTTGGCGAACGCGGCTCGCGTATGAGTGGTGGCCAACGCCAACGTCTCGCGATCGCGAGGGCCATCTTGCGGAATCCGAGGATCCTCGTGCTCGACGAGGCCACCAGTGCCCTCGACGCGGGGACCGAGGCCGAGATCCTCGACACGCTGGCCGAGGTTTCCAAGGGCCGGACGACGTTGAGCATCAGTCACCGGTTGCAGATCGCAGCCGCGGCGGATCTGGTGTTCGTCTTCGAGAACGGTGAGCTTGTCGAGCAAGGAACTCACAGTGACCTCGTTCGAGGTGGAGGTCTCTACGAGAGGCTCTACGCAGAACAGGCCGGCTCGGCAATGCAGGGGCTTGCACCGCGCAGCTCGCTCGAGGCGTCGCGCCTCCAACAGGTGCCGCTGTTCTCCGATGCGCCCCCCGACGCCCTTGCCGCGCTGGCGCAGAGGATGGGCGTCGAGAGCTTCTCGGCGGGCGACGACGTGGTTCGGCAAGGGGATGCGGGCGACAAGCTGTTCGTCATCGAGCGCGGTCAGGCCGACGTGTTCGTCGCACGCAACGGCACCAACCACAAGATGAGGACACTGAGTGACGGGGACTTCTTCGGCGAGATCGCGTTGCTCGGGGATCAACGCCGCACCGCCACGGTGACCGCTGCGACCGACCTCGAGGTCTATACGCTCGCGCGCGACGACTTCAAGACTTTGCTCACCGACCACGAGGATCTCAAGAAGGCGATCGACAAGGTTCTCGCGCAGCGGCGCGCCGCGTACGAAGCGGCAGCCGCCGCGGCAGGGATCTCGTAACGCGCGTTGCTCCCATGAGGGAGGGCTGGTTCCTGATGAATGCCGCCGAGGTCGAGCGGTGGCTGAGGGCGGCGCGCAGCGGTGAAGAGGTCGAGTTGGGAGAGGCTCTCTCGGTCGAGGAGGCGCTCGACTACCGCAACCGCGGCAACCTGCCCGACGGTTCCGGCCGGACGTTGCGGTTGGTGCTTACTCCCGATCCCGGTCAACGGGTGGAAGATCGTCGCCTGCTGTTCGAACCCGATTTCCATGAAGCCCCCGAATGGCGGCGGCCCGGGTCGAAGCCGGTCAACGTCATCCCGATCACGTCGGCGGATAGCGCCGTCCCTCCCGCTCCGTGGTGGGAGCAGGAGGACGTCGGGGAACTCGAAACGGAGTGGCAACGGACCGGCACCGTGGCCGGTCTCACGGTCTCGGCGGAGTACCGGAGCTTCGTGCTGAAGACGGTCGCAGCACTGCAGCGGGCGGGGATCCCGGTAACGGTCGATTCCGTGACGGATTCCATATCCCGCTGGCTGGCTCCGGCAGACGTCGCCCGCATAAAGGAGTCGCTACAGCAAAGAGAGCCGGGCGGTTAAGCCCGGCTCCCAGGTGACGCTTACACGGTGTGACTACTAGCTCTGCTCGACCTCGCCGCGCCAGGCACCGGTTTCGGTTCCGCGGGTCTCGATGAACTTCTTGAAACGTTCGAGGTCACCCTTGGTGCGAGCCTTCACGAGGCCCAACGCGTCTCCGACCTTCTCGAGCGGGCCGTCGGGATCGAACTCGATCTGCAACATGACCTTGCATGTCCCGGCGTCGAGCTTGTGGAACGTCACGACTCCGGCGTTGGTGGCACCGCCGATGTCCGTCCAGGCGATGCGCTGGTCTGGAGTCTGTTCGGTGATCTTCGCGTCCCACTCGCGCTTCTGACCGGCGATCTCCGCCGTCCAGTGGAGCGTGACGTCATCGAGCTGCTTGACCTCTTTGACGCCCTCCATGAAACGAGGGAATTCCTCGAACTGGGTCCACTGGTTGTAAGCGGTCGTCACGGGGACGTTCACTTCGATCGACTGTTCGATAGTCGACACGTGGCACCTCCTATTTCTTTCGTCCGTCGTGTCTAGTACTTACCCGATGGCCCCATCGGTAACCGCTCATGGTTGCGTTGCTCAGCATGTGGGTATCAACCGCGCTCACCGAGTAGGAGATCCGATGCCACGCCTCAGAAGAGTTGATTGCGCGACCCCAGGGATCAAACGCGTGCGGCGTGGACGAGGGTTCGCGTTCGTGGACGCGCACGGAAGTCGCCTCGACGATCTCGAAACGCTTCAGCGGATCAAGGATCTTGGGATACCTCCGGCGTGGACGGATGTGTGGATTTGTCCGCATCCGAACGGACATCTGCAAGCGGTCGGTATCGATGCGGCCGGGCGGAAGCAGTACCTGTATCACCCGGACTGGCGGCGCCGTCGCGATCAGGAGAAGTTCGATCGGATGCTCGAGTTCGCCAGAGCGCTTCCGAAGGTTCGCCACCTAACGAACGAACATCTACGCACGGACGGCTTGACGGCCGAACGTGTCCTGGCGTGCTCGGTGCGGTTATTGGACCGCGGCTTCTTCCGGATCGGCGGCGAAACCTACGCGGAAACGAACGAGACCTACGGGCTTGCGACTATGCGCAAGCAACACGTCAAGCTCAGCGACCGAGCGATCACCTTCGAATACATCGCAAAGAGCAAGAAGGAGCGCTACTTCTCGCTCGTCGATGCCGAGGTCTACGACGTGGTGGCTGCGCTTAAACGGCGCAGAGGCGGGGGAGACGAGCTGCTGGCGTACAAGGTGGGCTCGTCGTGGCGTGACGTGAAATCGTCCGACATCAACCTCTATCTGAAAGAGATCTCGGGCGGGGATTACTCCGCGAAGGACTTCAGGACGTGGCACGGGACCGTGCTCGCCTCGCTCGCTCTCGCCGTCTCGACCGAGGCGTTCTCTTCGAAAGCCGGTCGCAAGCGCGCCATCTCGCGGGCGGTCCAGGAGGCGGCGCACTACTTGGGCAACACGCCCACGGTTTGTCGCAAGTCCTACATCGATCCGCGCGTCATCGACCGTTACGAATCGGGCGTGACGATCTCTGGAGTTCTCGAGGAGCTCGGAGACGTCGACCTCGGCGAACCTGCATTGCAGGGGACGGTCGAGGACGCGGTACTCGATCTCATCGAAGGAACGAAGTCATCGGCGATCGAAAAGGTGACCGCCACCGCCGGCTGAGCGTTCCGGACGGGAGCCGTCCTGGGGCGGGGCATTCACCCGGCGTCCGTCCTCGCCGATGCGAGCGTGCCCGTCCGACCGCGGTCTCCCGAACCGTGCAAGAAAACGTTCACTTTCCGAACGTTTCTTTGCAGGGGTTCGTAACGGTGCCCGCCCAGCGTCCGTCCTTGCCCATGCGAGCGCGCGCTGCCGCAGGTTTCGAGTCGGGCGGGATCATGGACGGGTAGTTTTCCGAGGTGGCCGCCCGCACCCGTCTCCCCGTGCCGGAGCTGGGTCTCGTCGGCATCTGCGCGGTCTGGGGCCTCACGTTCGTAATGGTTCAGAACGCGGTCGCGGACATCCCGACTATGGCCTTCCTCGCCTACCGTTTCATCGCCGCGGCAGTTCTAGTTGCAGTCGCCTTCCGAGGTCGGCTCCGGCGACTCGGCCGTGACGGATGGCGCTCCGCCCTCACCATCGGTGTGTTTCTGACGATCGGCTACATCTTCCAGACGCTCGGGTTGGAGCGAACGTCCGCCGCGAACGCCGGCTTCATCACCGGGATGTTCGTAGTTCTCACTCCAGTGTTCGGGGCCGTCTTCCTGAGGCACCGCGTCGGCATCCAGGCGTGGATCGCAGCCGCGGTAGCGGGGATCGGGCTCTATCTCCTGTCGGGGAACGGAGACGGCGGCCACTTGGCG
>DASSMG010000194.1:0-8678 GCA_035688995.1 Actinomycetota bacterium | reverse complement strand
GACAGGGGCACTGCCTACATGGCCTACACGGACCGCGTCGGTCCCGGCATCCTGATCGCGACCGATGACGGGTCCATAACCGATGAGGCGCGATCGATCGCCGACGGTCTCGCGGTCGAAGGATTCACTGCGATCGTCCCGGACCTCGGGGCGGGGGCACCGGAACGGCTGTTCGCGGCCGCCGTCGACTACCTCGCCGACAACTGGCACCCGCGCGTCGGGCTGATCTCTTTCGGCCGGCACGACTTCTGCGATCCGGTGATCGAGTCCCGGAGGATCGACGCGATCGCCCTTTACGAAGAAGGCACGGGACTGATCGGAGAAGAGCTCGACGCGGACATCCCGACCGTTCGCCACGACGTGGCGGCGGTGCAGGACCCCGACGCGATCGACGAGACGCTCGACTTCTTCCGCTATCACCTGTCCTGATCGTTCAGAGCTTGCGCAGGGGCGGATGCTCCGAGGTCTCGATCGGGTGGAAGTAAAGGTCGACGGCCATCCACACCGTCTTCGAGTACGGGAAGAAGAAGACGGGGAACAAGATGTTCATCACCGCGGCGATGATGACGAGAGGGACCCACGGCACCTCGGGAGCGGTCGCCACCACCGTGATCATGAACACCACCAGGAACAACACTTCGATCACGGCCATGTTGACGATGATGGCGCTCACCCAATAGCCGTCTTCGCGTACGAACCGGTAGCCGCAGGTGGGGCAGTGATCGTGGAGCGAGAACCACCCGCTGAAGATGTTCTTGCCCCCGCACACGGGGCAGCGCTTGCGAAGACCACGTCGCAGGAGGACGCCGAAGCCGACCTGCCGAGCTGGAAGCATGTGCCTGTCTTACCCGTTCGTTGCGGTGCGATCGCCGGTCGTTGTCAGAGCGACGATCGACCAACAGGAGGCGCTAGAGCTCATCAGTGAGCGGACGAAGCGAGGATCCTCACGATCCGATCTTCGATCTCCGAGGCGGTCGTCTTCGTCATCCCACCCGAGAGGATCGAGAACGCGCCCCACGTGTCCATCCGGTCGAGCCACACCCACCCGGACAACGCCGAGATGTTGTCGAGGGTGCCGGTCTTCGCCCGCAGTTTCACGCCGCGCAATCGATCTTCGAGTGTCCCCTGGTTCCCGCTCGGGAGGGTGCTGCGCAGAGCCGGCCACCAGGTTTCTCGCTCCACGTCCTGTAGCAGGTGAGCCATCCCTCGAGGCGACACGCGGTCGTCGTAGGACAGCCCGGATGAGTCGTAGGCGATGATCCTGACCCCGTGCGCCCGCGTCCAGGACGCGATCGCGCGAGCGCCCTTGTCGATCGACCCCGGTACTCCGTAACGCTCCGCACCGAGTCGTTTCCCGAAGACTTCGGCGAAGAAGTTGGAGCTCTGGCGGTTCATGTACGTCATCGGTTTCACGATCGGTTCCGATGCGACGCTGGTCAGCCTGGGAAGGCCACCGGGGGCAGGGCCCGTTCCGGGCGATCCTTGAACCCGAACCCCGATCGATCGCAACTTCTGGGTGAGAGAACGCGCCGCACGGAGTTCTCCGTCGACGACGTGGCGGTCCCCGGATTCGTTCCCGTCGAAGCTCAATGCGGTGGGCATCGCAACTTCCTCGGCCGGGAAGGTCGCCTTCCATCCCTGCGCGAACCAGTCGCGTTCGAAGTAGCCGGTCGACCCCATGACCGATCCGTTGATCCGCCGCACGCCGGCTTGTTTGATCCGTCGTGCGAGAGGGCCGAGACGCGTCGGCTCGAAGGTGAAGTGACGCGCGTACTTGCCGCCACCCGTGACGGTGGGATCGCCACGACCGAGCAGCCACAGGTCGCCTGCCACGGTCCCACGCGTGGCTCGTGCCGCAGCGATCGTCTTGACGCGGTAGCGGGGGCCGAGTCGATCCATCAGGGCCATCGACATGAGCAACTTCTCGTTCGATGCCGGCGCGCGCCGTTGCTTGTCGGCGTGGTGATAAGTGAGGCGGCCGCCGAAACGCACCGAGACGCCGATCGGATGACTCTTCACCGCGCGGTCGATGCGGTGGCGCCACCCCGCGCTTGCGGCGGTGGCGGGGACACAAATGAGAACGGCCGTGCAGAGCACGGCCGCGGAGATCCGCCTAGCCATTGGCTAGAAGTCTGCCCTATGCGTCGTCGATCTCGAAGAGGCTTGGGTCCTTAGGGAAGAACGAGAGCTGGCTGGGGCTCACCTTCGTCCGGGCGGGACGGTCGATCTCGAGGGCCAGGCGGTGATACGCCTGTTCGCGAGCGAGCTGCGCGGCGCGGTTCTGAGCGCGTTGCTTCTCGAGGCCCCTGCGCCGCTCGGCCTCGGCGATCGCTTCTTCGATCAGTTGCGACTCCCACTGTGGCAACGCTGCCTGCTCCATAGGTGTCACCCTCCCCGGTGTTCACGTGGTCCCGCCGCAGGGCTCGCGCGACCGGCGGGAGATGGAGTATGGGACGGACGAAGGTCCCGGAGCCGGATTTCGCAGCTCGTTTCGCTGGGGAGATCTCTGGGGCCCCCTGGGGGGCCGGACTAAAGCGGCGGCTTTGCGAAACTAGTTGTGGTTGCAACCGATCTGCCGGACACTGGAGATCCGAGCCGAAGGAGGTCGCCGTGCTGCGCCGAGGATCCATCGTCGTCGTTCTCGCCATCCTGGTCGTCACTCTCGTGTCTCCCGCGTCCCCGGCGGACACGTTCAAGATCAAGGCCGCCGGCACACCCGGCACCTTCCACTGGGAACCCGCCGCGCGAACGGTGGCGAAGGGCGATCGGATCGCGTGGAAGAACCCGACCAGTGTCGGTCACACCGTCACCGCGTACACGAACAACTCGAAGTCGTGGTCGATAGATGCCGACCTCGCTCCCGGGGGAACCGTCAAGAAGGTCTTCAAGAGACGAGGGATCTATCTGTTCCGTTGCCGGATCCACTCGACGCTGACCGACGGGAACTGTCAGGGGATGTGTGGAGAGATCCACGTCCACTGAGAGGCGCGCTTCTTAATCCTTGAGTCGTGCCTTCTTCGCTTTGTCCATCGCGCGGGCGGCTTTGAGCCCCCGATCGCGCACGGCGAAGAACGCGAGGCGCTTGCGGTCCATCTTGAAGAAGGAACGGCCGTAGCGCTTCAACGCCTTGGTCGATATCTGGATGCCCAGGCCCGGTGCCTCCGGGACGGTGACGCGGCCGCGATCGTGCAGGAACGGCTCTTCGAGCATCGCGTCGCGACCCTCGGGCGTCCATCCGGGAGGGTCGTAGGGATACTCGAGAGGTCGCTCGGTTCCCGACGCGACGTAGAGCTGAAGGTTGATCGCGAAGCCGACGCCGTTCGTCCACGTGTGTGGCGTGTAACCGAGACCTTCCGAAGCGCACAGGCGTATCAAGCGCCATGTCTGTCCGATCCCACCCGTGAAGCATGCGTCCGGTTGGAAGACCAGGTAACAGCCGCGGCGAACCATCATCGCGAGCTCGGGGTACGCGCCCGTATGTAACTCGCCGCCGGCGATCGGAACCCTCGAATAGCGCGACAGAGCCGCGAGCTCTTCGTAGGCGTCCATCGGCAACGGTTCCTCGATCCACGCGATGCCGAGGTCGGCGCAGACATCTGCGAAGCGTTTAGCGCGGTCGAGGTCCCACAACGGCGCATCCGCTATCGCGGTGACGCGCCACGCCTGGTTCGCGTCCACCCCCAGTGCCATCTTGTCGCCTACGGCGCGGGCGGTCTCGGCCACCTGACGTTCGTCGGCCCGCTCGTCCTCGTGAACGCGGATCTTGAAGGTGCGGAACCCCTCCTCGTACCGAGCCATCGCCTCCGCGATCCGTGCTTTGGGGTCGCGCACCTCGCCGGACGACGCGTAAACCGTCACCGGACGGGGCTCGGCCGAGGGGTCGAGCAGCTTGTAGACGGGGCGGTTTTCGATCTTGCCCTTGATGTCCCAGAAAGCGGGTTCGATCCACCAGTTGCGCCACCCGAGGTAAGAGATCTCCCGCAGGCGTTGCTGGATGACGTCGATGTCGGTGGCGTCTTCACCGATCAGGTAGGGCCCGATGAGGTCGCCGAGCCCCTGTCGCTCGCGACCGATCGCGGGACCGGCACTCCATCCCTCGACGCCGTCCTCCGTGACGACCCGGATGAGCGTGGCTCGGTTCTCGTCCTGGGGGAAGCCCGGGATCCAGCTCGGATGGAAGGTTGCCGGCAGCGGTGCCACGAAATGGAACAGCTCGACGCGCGCGACCCGATCCGTCATGCAGGCAACGCTACCCGCGTGCCCTCCCGGCCGACCGGCTCCTCGGTGCGTCCATCGAACGAGACGGTCAAGGCATTCGTTCTACTGGGCGTAGGGCCACGGCTTGTCGATGACGATGATCACGTTGCGGTCGGCCGGCGTGCCCGCCGATCCGCGGTCGTTCTGGTAGTCGTTGTAGCCGAGCTCCCTGGCGATCCCGGCGAGCTTTAGCACCTGTTCGCCGGCCTGGCCGTTCGCCGCGTAATCGGGCTTCTGCGGTCCACCCGCGTTCGCCGGACCGTCGTGGTCGAGCATCGTGCACGCGAGCGACATCGTCCCGTCGTGGTTGTCGATCAGCTCGATCATGCGCGTCTGCTGCGGCCAGTCGATGTGCGCGGCCGTCGAGATCTCCCAGTAATCCTTCTGCGCGGAGGGATAAAGGGGGTTCGGAAGCTTCTGGTCGCAGTCGTGATGGCGCACGGCGTTGACGTGTTCGTGACCGTCGATGTGTGCGATCACGTTCGGGTAGGCACAGAAGAGGTCCTCGAGGGTCGACGGGCTGAGTTCGTTCTGCGGTTGCATCGGGTCGCCCTGGTCGACGCGCTGGCCGTAATGGATCGGAAACTCGGTCGGGTCGGTCGAGACCCAGCGCGTCGTGCGCTCGGTGTGGTGGCTGAACACCAACACGTACTGACCCATCGCGACCGCCGTTTGCAGCTGGCTCTCGAGCCACCGGAACTGCGGATCGTCGACGGTCCCTTCGGAGCACAGAAGCGATCCGCACTCGTCCGTGATCGTGTCGAGGACGACGAAGCGGACCCCGGTCGTGGGTGAGAAGGAGTAGTAACCGTCGTCGTTCGCGTCGGCGACGGGAGGCCGTCCGTATCCCGCCTCGATGCTGGCCTCGTCGAGAGTGGCCGTGGGGGCGAAGCCGTGACCGACGGGAGTCCCCGTCGTGAGGAAATGCTGCTCGATCCATCCGGCCTTGTCGCACGGTGCCGGAGCCGTGGGATCGGCCTCGTCCTTCGCGAGGTAGCAACGCCGCGGGTCGGGCGGGACGACGACTGCGCTCGTCAGGTCCCCGAAGAAGTTGGCCGGATCCTGGCCCGCGTTCGGGGGCGGAAGGATCGGCTTGTAGCAACCGGTAGCGATCGACTGGAAGGCGGGGTTCGAGTTCTCCGGGGCGTCCGGCTCGGGCGCGTTGCCCGGTCCGAGCGGGCTTTGCTCGTACGCGTCCGGCGAGTTCCCCTGCACCAGCGCGTCGTGGTTCCCGAACGCCGAGTACCACGGGATGTCGAGGCCGATCGCTTGGAACGGTTGCTGCGCGGCTTCGAGAAGACCCGGGAAGTCACGCACGGTGACGTCCCCGGTTCCTTTGGAGTCGTTGTCGGTTCGAACCGGTGAGTAACCCTTCCCATCGGTGCCTTCTCCGGAGTGGTCGGGGTCGTAATAACCGAGGTCGCCGCCGCCGCGCACGCCGTCGTAGAGGCTTCCCGGCGTCGCTTCGCAGCCGGGGACGGGGATGCCCGAGTTCGGATCGACCTTCTTGTGACCGTCGAGGATGTCGATGAACCAGCGCGTCTCGTTGTACTGCTGCGAGTCGGCATTGTCGCCGGTCAACATCGCGAGTTGAAGCTGCCGGCTCGTCAGCGGCGAGACCGTATTGCGCGCGGCTCGAACCATCGCTTCGACGAGCTGCGTCGACAGTGCTTCCTGAGGCCGGTACGCGGCACCCAGGGGACGGGGGCCTTGCTGCTGGGTCGTGTCGAGGAACTCGACCCGGCCGGGTGACTCCTCGTCGAGGATCTGGAAGTCCGACATCTGGAGGAAGTTGAGGATCGAGCCGTCCCGCGGGGGCCTGAAGCCGGGGTCGCCGTTGACCACGGTGTAGTCCTCACCCGGGGCGTACTCGAGCATGTTGTCCCCGTTGGTGTCCCGGATCGTTCGGATCGTGGTGTCCCGGGGCATCGCCGACGCCGGAAGGGCGATGGCGAGGACTCCGGCAACGGCTGCGGTGAGGAACGTGAAACGGCGCGTCATAAGGAGCGGTCCTTTCGAATCGCTGGTACCAGATCTTGGTCGTTCTGGTTCGGTTCGCCGCCCGCACCGGTTCTCCTACGGGGTCTTTTTCCCGGCCGCCCGTGGGATGATCGATGCCTGATGGCCGGCACGAAACGCCTCGTCCCGATGGGGGTCGCTCTTCTCCTCCTGCTTGGCGTGCTGCCGTCGAGCGGCCGGGCCGTGGCGCAGGAACCGGATCCGCTCGTTCAGGACTCGGTGAATGCCCTCGCCGGCCTGGTTTCCGCCGATCACTGCGCCCAGAAAGACGCCGCCGACGGCGACGCGTCGAACGGGATCACGCTCCTCTACCTCCTCTGCGACGACGGGCTCCCTCCCAGCGGGGGTGGGTCGAACGGCATCCCGGTGCCTGCCAAGTACGCGGCGAACGAGGCGGGAGACGACTGGAGCGGGCTGCCTGCGCCGGCATCGGCGGAGGAGGTTGCGACGGCGGACGCTTCCGACGACCTCCAACCGGACGACGACCGCCGCATCACGCTGGACGTCGACGTGAGCCTGCCGCCCAGTTCCGCCTCGGTCCTGTATCCGGATCTCGCTCCCGTGGGGGCACCGGCTTCGGGGAACCCCGTGATCGTGTTCATGCACGGATGCTGCGGAGGCAACAAGGCGTCGTGGGAAGCCTCGAGCGTCGACGCGTCCAACGAGTCGTGGCATCACTCCAACGCGTGGTTCGCGGCTCGGGGATACGTCGTGATCAACCTCACCGCTCGGGGATTCCGTAATTCGAACGACGAGGGTTCCAGCGGAACCACGCAACTCGACTCACGTCGCTACGAGATCAACGATGCGCAATACGTCACCGGGTTGTTAGCCGATCTGGACGCGCAGCGCGCGGCGAGCGACCTTCCACCGTTGTTCTCGATCAACCGGAAGAAGATCGGATCGGTCGGGGGGTCCTACGGTGGCGGGTTCTCGTGGCTCTTCCTCACCGACCCGACGTGGCGCAGTCCGCTGTCGAAGTTCAAGCTTCGCCTGGGGGCCGCGGTCCCGAAGTATGGCTGGACGGACCTCGTCGAGTCTCTGGTGCCGTCGGGGCATTACCTGGACAGGAACGCGACGGGCAAGACGGTGATCGCACCCACCGCCGTCCAGAAGGCGGCGTCGCGCAACCCGATAGGCGTCGAGAAACAGAGCATCGTCTCCGCCTTGTACGCGACCGGCAACATGGTGAACGGGAATCACACGACCTTCCCGGCGTACATGCACAACGCGTTCACGCGGCTGAACCAGGGTGAGCCGTACGACGGTGACGCCGACGTGGAAGCGATCGTGGACACGTTCCTCAAGGATCGCAGCGCGTACTACCAATCCTCTTACTGGCGGCGCGTCAAGGCCGGGTTGCGCGTGCCGTTGTTCGTCGCGGCGACGTGGACAGATCCCTTGTTCCCCACCATGGAGAGCTTGCGCTTCTACAACAAGCTGAAGAAGGTCGATCCGAGATACCCCGTCCAGATGAACCTGGGCGACTATCAGCACTTCACCGCGAACAAGCCGAAGGAGTGGGACGACCTCTGCGGCAGCGACCATCACGTGTGCACCTTCGACGACTACCCGGGCGCTGCGAGGGGGAATTTCTCGAAGGTCCCCACCCGGGTCCGTATCGGCATCAACACTCGGATCAATGCGTTCCTCGACCACTACCTGCTGGGTAAGCGCCCGACGCCTCCTCATAACGTGAGTGCGACGACCACGATCTGCGCTGCGAACGCGACCGACACCTTCAAGGTCGACGAACCCGGGATCGAATACGACGCTCCGACGTGGCGGGCGCTCACGGGCGGTCCGGTGCAGAAGTTCGCGTGGGCGGGCGGTGGTGCCGTGTTCGGTAGCACCACGAACGGAGGCGTCGACAATCATGCCGACGAGTCCGATCCGGTGTTCCGTCAGACGCAATCCGACAAGTGCACCACGACGACCAAGAGCAATCCGGGTCTGGGGGTCGTGCAGCTCGAATCCAAGAAGTTGGATCAACCGTTCACGATGATGGGACTGCCTCTTCTGCAACTGAAGACCAACACCGCGGCGACCGACTACTGGGTGGGCGCGCGCCTCTACGACGCAGATGCGGACGGGAACATGACGCTCGTCACGCGTGGCGTCTGCCGCGTGAACACGGCGATCGACGAGAACGGGTGCTCGCAATTCGATCTCTTCGGGAACGCATGGACGTTCCCCAAGAACCACACGCTCGTGCTCGAGCTGAGCCAGTCCGATTCACCGTTCCTACGTCGCGACAACGTTCCTTCCACCGTCGAATACCCCGAGGTTGAGTTGCAGGTGCCGACGACGAAAGAGCGATTCCGCCACGACTTCCGGGACTGATCGGCCCGACAGCAACAACCTCTCCTACCGGTCCATCGCTTCAGCCGAGAACGATCATC
>DASSMG010000193.1:0-3298 GCA_035688995.1 Actinomycetota bacterium | reverse complement strand
GACCATCGGGCTCCTCATCTTGGTGTTCATGCTGTTCCTCGCGATCGAGCCGCCAGCGTGGGTCCAGATAGTGATCGGGGTCGGCCTCGCGGCCGGTGGTGCCGGCCTTTCGTGGGCGATCGCCGCCGGACTTGGTCGACGCCCTGGCGCAACGCGCCGAGTGGCGGAGTCAGGTGAGTCCACCACTCGGCGAAAGGGACGCTCGGCTTAGCAGCTCGGGATCGGCCAGAGACAGCGGGTCTCACGCGGCGTGATCGGGTTCTCGAGCATGCGTGAGCGTTGTCGGTGACGGCTGCGTAGATGTAGGTGCATGTGCATACGTAGAACTACGTATGGAGAAACGGCACGATTTGTCCGATTCATATGGGGAATGGGGAGGCGATCCGGGGGTTCCGTACGTACGGCGACTGCGCTCGTTGCGCAGGTAGCCGTTTCTGCCGCGCTTGTGGTCTCCGGAGGCAACGCGCACGCCGCCGGTCCCGCGACAAGGCCTCCCTCGATCGCCCCACATGTGCCCGGGCGAGTCATCGTGGGACTGACCTCGGATGCCGGTGCCGGGACCTTCGAAACGGTTGATGCCAAGCCCGGGATCGATGTTGCGTCGGCCCTCGGCGTGCCCAAGCTCCGCGTCGCCGACCTGACGGGCGGGGAGTCGGTGGCGGAGGCGATCGGAACGATCGAGGACGTGCCGGGCGTTGCCTTCGCCGAACCGGACTACCTCGTGACCGCATCGGCGACCCCGTCCGATCCGTTCTTCTCGCTGCAGTGGGCCTTGAGCGGCGCCAACGGGATCGGCGTGCAGCGCGCCTGGGATCGGCAAACCGGATCAAAGAGCGTCAAGGTTGCTGTTGTCGACAGCGGCATCGATCTGGCCCATCCCGATCTGGCTCCCAACCTGTGGGTCAATGCCGGTGAGTCCGGCGCACGCTCGGACAACGGGTTAGATGACGACAACGACGGGTTCGTGGACGACGTTCATGGTTGGGATTTCGTGGACAACGACGCCACCCCCGAAGACGGTCACGGGCACGGGACCCACGTCGCCGGCATCATCGGAGCCTCCGGGAACGATGCGACGGGATCGACCGGGGTCGATTGGCGCGTCTCGCTCATGTCGGTACGGGCTCTGGGCAGCGACGGCATCGGATCGACGTCGACGGTCGCGGCAGCGATCGATTTCGCTCGGTCGCACGGCGCCCGCGTGGTCAATCTCAGCCTCGGGGGCCCGGCCTACTCGCTCACTCTCGCGTCGATGATCCATTCCACGCCGGACGTTCTTTTCACGGTCGCCGCCGGCAACGAAGCCGTCAACACCGACGACAGCCCCGAATATCCGTGCAACCTTCCGTACCCGAACGTCCTCTGTGTTGCGTCTACGAATTCCGCAGGCGACCTTTCTGGATTCTCGAACTACGGCACTCGCTACGTCGATCTTGCAGCTCCCGGCACGAGCATCCTGAGCACGGTGCCGGGCGGTTACGGCTACATGAACGGGACGTCCATGGCATCCCCTCAGGTCGCCGGTGCGGCAGCCTTGCTGGCCGCCGCGGCGCCGTCGGCATCGATGGCCGAGATCACATCGGCGATCCTGACCGGAGCGTTCCGCGACTCGAGGCTCGACGGCAAGACGGCGAGTGGCGCCCGTCTCGACGTTGCCTCGGCCCTCGACATCTTGGTTCCCTCGACCGGCCCGTCGGGAGATCCCGAACCATCTCCCTCTCCCACGGTCCCGGACCCGGGTCCGAGCGTCGATCCATCGCCGCTCCCGGACCCGACGCCGACGATCGACCCCGTTCCTTCTGAAACGCCACCCCCGGCCGCAGGAGAGCACGCCATTGCCGTGAGCTTCCGGTTGCGGCGTCACATGGTCGGAACGGGACGAGTCGTGACGACAGACGGCTCGACCGACTGTCCGGCGGAGGCTCGCGTGACGCTCAGATGGAACGGTTACTCGGTGCGCAGCAAGCAAGCCGACACGGAGGGCCATTTCATGTTCCGGATCCCGAGCCGAAAAGGCAGCTATCGGGTATTCGTTGCGGGCCGGGATCTCGGGGACTTCCAGACATGCGCTCCGGCGAGTTCGGAGGTTCGGCGGTATTCCTGATCGTCCAACGAGAGATCGAATCGACAAGCAGAGAGAGGGCCCCGGGATCTCCGGGGCCCTCTCTTTTCTTACTCCTAGCGGTCGGAGCGCAAGCTCTCTGGGTTGGTTAGTTGTTCTCCGCCCAGACCTCCCAGTCGAGCCCTCCGCAGCTACCACTCGGCCGGAAGATGCCACCGTTGAAGACGAGGCCGATGTCGTCGGCCGAGACACCGTTGTCCTCCATCCGAGCCCGGATCGAGTCTGCTTGGCTCGCCGGAAGCTGGTTCAGGATGTCGTCGACGCTCGGAAGTGTCGACAGATTTCCGATGCCACCCGCGTCGCCGAACGGTGCCATCATCAGGGCCAAGACCGCGTCCTCGGTCGGTCGCACGTTGCCGTCACCCTCGTCGAAACCGAATCCCGTTGCGTAGATGCCGAGGAAGTTCGTGGTGAGCGAGCCACCCGGAAGCATTCCGTACTCCTCGTCCTCGAATTTGCCGACCGAGGCCTTGTAGAGCCCCTCGACGATCCCGACGCCGCCCCACTCGTTGAATTCGCCGGACACAGTCCCGTCGAGGCGGCCGCTCACCTTCTGCTTGTTGGTCTCCGCGTCGAAGATCTTCAGGTTGCCGGCGAGCGTTCCCGCTCCCTCATCGAGGTCGACATCCAGCTGGACGTTCGCCACGCTCACTCCGCCGACTCGCGGATCCTCCGAAAGAGCGAAGTCCGGGTGGTGTTCGCCCTCGGTCTCGCTGAACTTCTGAGACGTCCTCATGAAGGCGTCACCGGTGCTGGAAGACTGACACAGGTACGCGTTCGTGTTCGTGACGCCCTCGGAGAGCACAAGCACTCCGCTCTGCAGTCCCGGAATAGCACTGCAAGCTCCAAAGACCAGACCACCCAGCGCGACTACGGCCAGGATGCGTAGTTTGCCCACCGCGATCCCCTCTCTCCCAGTGACGGTGAAGCGCATCTTCGAGGCCCCACCACTTCCGTCCAGCCTCCTGCCGACGCGGGCGCGGGTGCCATACGTAAAGGGGGAGTGGGTTAATACCTCGTTGTGCCTAGTCCTTGTAAGTGGCACATGATGCATTCGGGCCATAGGCGATATGACGGTCGGCTCATATCGTGTAATTCATATGAATTGGGTGGTCGCACGCCGCCGCGCGTCTAAGCGCGCCTGCGTCATTGTCGTCCTCGCGCTAGTTAGCGGCG
>DASSMG010000192.1:0-4608 GCA_035688995.1 Actinomycetota bacterium | reverse complement strand
CAAGGGTCCGGAACGCGTGTAACGAGAGATCCGGGGGGAAGCCGGCGCTCCTGAAGATCTCGAACCCCTTCTCGACCGGACGCAGCGACGCGATCGTGTTGAAGGGGCGGGTGGCCACCAACGCGACCACGTTCGGGTGCGCCAGAGCGCGTTCGCGACCCGACTTCGCGATGTGCCGAACCGCGCTCTTCCAATCGGATACGTCGTCGGGCAGCTCGACGTCGCTGAGGACCATCTCGACGATCCCGTCGAGGATCGCGGCCTTGTTGGGGACGTGGTTGTAGATCGACATCGCCTCGACGCCCAACTCCGAACCCAGCCGCCGCATGCTGATCGCGTCGACGCCGTCGCGGTCGGCCAGCTCGAGGGCGGCTCGGAGGATGCGCTCGCGTGTGAGTGGGACCCGACTCTCGTCCGCCGGGGGTGCTGAGGGCGTCATCTCATCCGATTGTTTGCCCATTTTCGTAGCGATCGTCCCATCCGTCCGGGCCGGTTGATGCCGCGAAATCGCGGGTTCCTCTTGACTGCTTACACCGTAAGGTAGAGGCTGGGTCAGCAGACCTAGCGCCCTCCGCCCCCTGTCCCCCCGGGGGGCGGAGGTTGCGCCAATCGTCCCTCCCCGCAGCGCATCCCCGGCGCATCGAAAACCGTCACACCCTCTCCTTACGGTGGGGCGATGTCGAAAACCGAACGCGTCGAACAGCGGTGCAGCGCCTGCGGATACACGTCGCCGAAATGGTTCGGACGCTGCCCCGAATGTGGTGGATGGTCGACCGCCGGAACCGTCGAAGCCGGATCGGGAACCACCGTGGTCACTCTTGCCGCTCCCGGGGATGCGGGTCGGAGGTTGGGAACCGGCTTGGACGAGATGGATCGCGTGCTCGGCGGCGGCCTCGTCCGCGGTTCCGTGGTCCTGCTCGCTGGTGAGCCCGGGATCGGCAAGTCGACCCTGATGCTTCAACTCGTCGCGGGGATCATCGGACGTTCGGGGCGTTGTCTCGTCGCCACCGGAGAGGAATCGCTGAGTCAGGTCGCCGGGCGCGCGTTGCGACTTGGGCTCGATCCGGGGGCGGTTCGCGCGGTTGCCACCACCTCTCTCCCCGACGTCGTTGCGGCGATGGCTTCGGAGAGACCCGACGTGTTGGTCGTGGACTCGGTGCAGACGATCGAGGACCCTGCCCTCGACCACCTCGCCGGCTCCCCGACCCAGGTCCGGCATTGCGCGACCACGTTGGTGGGCCATGCGAAACGGTCGGGTTGTTGTGTCGTCCTCGTCGGTCACGTCACCAAAGAAGGCACGGTTGCGGGACCGAAGGTCCTCGAGCACATCGTCGACATCGTGCTTGCGTTGGACGGCGAGCGAACGGGAACGTTGCGTTTGCTTCGAGCCAGCAAGAACCGTTTCGGCGCGTGCGACGAGACGGGAGTCTTCTCGATGACGGCGATGGGACTCGAAGCGGTTCCCGATCCTTCGGAGATGTTCCTCGCCGACCGGCGCGAAGGGATAGCGGGGTCGGCGGTGTTCCCGCTGCTACAGGGGTCGCGGCCGGTACTGGTCGAGATCCAAGCTCTCGTCTCGCGCGCCGCGTCCCCGGCCCAAGCTCGTCGCGTCACGATCGGAGTGGATGGTCGACGTGTCGCGATGATCCTGGGGGTGTTGACGAAGAACGGTCTGTTGTCGACTGCGGATGCAGACGTCTTCGTCGTGGCCGCGGGGGGCCTCACGGTCGTCGAGCCCGCCGCCGACCTGGCGATCGCGATGGCGGTCGTGTCGGGAGCTACGGGTGAACCTCTTCCGCCGAACTCCATCGCCATCGGAGAGATCGGACTCGGCGGCGAGATCCGTCGCGTGCCGGGAACCGAACGACGCTCTGCCGAGGCGGCCCGGTTGGGGTTCTCTCATGCGCTCGTCCCATCGGCACCGCACGACAACGACGTCGGCCTCTTGCTACATGAGGTTCGCGACGTGCAAGACGCGATCGAACGCGCGCGCGGCGCAGCTACTGCAGCAAGGTCGCTGTGTTAAACTTGGTTTCGTTCAGCAGATCCAAACGACGTTCATCCCCAGGCCGCGCGCCTGTTCTTGCAACCGTTTGAAGTTACAGGGAGGACCCGCGTAGTGAGCTTTCGCGTAGGTGACAAGGTCGTCTATCCCCATCATGGCGCCGCCATCATCGAGAGTGTCGAGCAGAAAGAGCTCTTCGGTGAGAAGCGCAAGTACTACATCCTCAAGCTGGCGTACGGCGAACTCACGCTGATGGTCCCCGTGGATTCCACCGACGAAGTGGGTCTGCGGCAGGTCACCCCCTCCAAGGAAGTTCCTAAGGTCCTCAAGGTCCTCAAGAAGAACGAGCCGACGACGAACACGACCAACTGGTCGCGTCGTTTCAAGGCCAACGTCGAGAAGCTCCGTTCCGGAGACATCTACCAGGTCGCAGACGTCGTTCGCAGTCTTCACCAGCGGGACAAAGAGAAGGGATTGGCGGCGGGCGAGAAGCGCATGCTGACCAAGGCCCGGCAGATCCTCGTGTCCGAGTTGACGTTCTCGAAGAACTGCAACGAGGAAGAAGCCGAGAAGATGCTCGACGAGGTTCTGGGATAGGTCCTTCTCCTCGCTCCGTTGCGGCGATAGTTCCGGCCGCGGGAAGCGGCGAGCGAGCGCGGCGCTCTGCTTCGGAACCACCGAAGCAATTCCTCACGCTGCAACGGCGCCCCTTGTTGACGTGGGCCGTTGATGCGGTCATCGAAGCGGGGTGCTCTCCCGTCATCCTGGTAGTTCCCGACGGCCACGAAGACATGGCCCGCGCGATCGTTCGTGATCTGGACGTCGTGGTCGTTCGAGGGGGAGCCACGCGACAGGTATCGGTGGGCAACGGGCTGCAGGAGGTCGACACCGAAGCCGTGGTCGTGCACGACGCCGCGCGACCGTTCGCATCGAGCGATCTCGTTCGCTGCGTGATCGATGCCCTCGACGACGCGGAAGCCGTCCTTGCCGCGGTGCCGGTGGACGAAACCCTCAAGAGGCTCGATGACGACGAGAGAGTCGTCGAAACCATCGATCGCTCCGTCCTCTGGCGCGCGCAAACCCCGGCCGCTTTCCGAACGAGCGCGTTGCGGGACGCACATCGCAAGGCAGCTGCCGAGGGATTCACGGGCACCGACGAATCGCAGTTGGTCGAGCGCTACGGCGGGACGGTTCGGATCGTTCCCGGCCGCCGCGACAACCTCAAGGTGACTTTCCCGGAGGACCTTCGGCTTGCCGAAGCCATGGTGTCGCTCCGATGACGCGGGTGGGACTGGGTTTCGATGCGCATGCCTTCGCGGAGGGTCGAGATCTCGTTATCGGCGGAGTGGTCATTCCCGATTCCCCCGGGCTCGCCGGTCATTCCGACGCGGACGTGCTGTCGCACAGCATCGCCGACGCGATCCTCGGGGCCGCCCGTCTCGGAGACCTCGGCTCGCTGTTCCCCAACGACGAGCGTTGGTCCGGCGCGTCCAGCCTCTCGATCCTCGCGGCCACCGTCGAAGCGGCCGCCATGAACGGATGGGCGGTCGGCAACATCGACGCCACCGTCATAGCCGAACGTCCCGCGCTGGCACCTCACCGGCCGGAGATGATCGCCAACATCGCCGCCGCGATCGGCATCGACCAGGACCGGGTCTCAGTCAAGGCCACCACCACCGATGCTCTGGGATTCGCCGGGCGAGGGGAGGGCATCGCCGCTCTCGCCGTGGTGCTGCTCGAAGCAGCGGGACCGCTTAACTCTTAGGGTTCGACGATGGCGATACGACTCCACGATTCGCTCGCGAAGAAGGTCGTTGAATTCGAGCCCCGCGATGCGGGACGCGTGGCCATGTACGCCTGTGGTCCGACGGTCTACAACTACGTCCACATCGGCAACATGCGGACGTTCATCTGGTTCGACTTCATCCGCCGCTATCTCGCTTATCGCGGATACGCAGTCACGTACGTCATGAACTACACCGACGTGGACGACAAGATCATCGAGCGGGCCAATATCGAAGGCCTTCCGCCCGACGCGATCACCCAGAAGTACGCTGCCGCGTTCGAAGCCGATCTCGCGGCTCTGGGGGTTCGGCCGGCAGACATCGTGATCCGGGCCACCGATCACATCGACGACATGATCGCCACGATCGAGAACCTGATCGACAAGGGGTTTGCCTATCCGGCCGAGGGCAACGTGTGGTTCGCGGTTGAGAAGTTCCCCACCTACGGGAAGCTCTCGGGCCGGACTCTCGACGACATGCGCGCGGGAGAGCGGATCGAACCGCACCCAGGCAAGCGTCACCCACTCGACTTCGCATTGTGGAAAGCGGCGAAGGAAGGTGAGCCCGCCTGGTCGTCACCGTGGGGCGACGGCCGTCCGGGCTGGCACATCGAATGCTCGGTCATGTCGACCAGGTATCTGAAGATGGGCTTCGACATCCACGGTGGGGCGACCGACCTCATCTTTCCTCACCACGAGAACGAGATCGCGCAGGCAGAAGCCGCCACGGGGGAGGAGCCCTTCGTGCGGTACTGGTTGCATGCAGGGCTCGTACAGATGGACGCGGAGAAGATGTCCAAGTCGCTCGGGAATTTCGTCT
>DASSMG010000191.1:0-3040 GCA_035688995.1 Actinomycetota bacterium | reverse complement strand
GAAGACACGTCTTGCCGACCGCGACGATGGTTCCCCTGAAAGTCTCGTTCTGGCGCCGGCAATCCTTCGCCCTCTGCTCGAGGGGGCCGGACACCGAGGGGGCGTCGCGGGCCTCCATCTGGGTAGCGGCCGTAGCCGACGACACCGAGGCGAGCAGCCCCGCGAGCACGACCACTATGAGCTTCGAGATCTTCATCCGATCCCCCTATGACTGGCTGGCTAGCAGAATCTACCGTCTCACCTCAGTGCTACCTTCCCGCGAATGACAACGATCAGAGAGCGCTCGGAGTCGCGCGAACGGGAGTTTCTGGGTTCCCGGGCCCAACTCGCGGCGGCGTCAAAGGGACGCGAAAGGGAGGAAACGGACGACGACATCCGGACCTGCTACCAGCGCGACCGCGATCGGATCGTCCACTCCAAGGCATTCAGACGCCTCGCCCACAAGACCCAGGTTTTCCTAGCCCCGGAAGGTGACCACTACCGCGTTCGCCTCACCCACACGCTCGAGGTCACGCAGGTCGCCCGCACGATCGCCAGGGCCCTCGAGCTCAACGAGGACCTCACCGAGGCGGTGTGCCTCGGGCACGATCTCGGCCACACCCCCTTCGGGCACCTCGGCGAGGAGGTCGTAGCCGACTTCTACCCGGGCTTCCGGCACAACCTGCAGTCGGTTCGCATCGTCGAGGTCCTCGAAGACCTCAACCTCACGTGGGAGGTCCGCGACGGCATCGCGAACCACACCTGGTCGATGCCGATGCCGTCCACGCTCGAGGCGCAGATCGCTCGCTTCGCGGACCGGATCGCGTATCTCAATCACGACATCGACGACGCGGTGCGGGCCGGGATCCTGTTGGAGGCCGATCTGCCCGCCGCCACCACTGAGGTCCTCGGCCCGACTCCCGCGGCGAGGATCAAGACGATGGTTTCCGACCTCGTCGGACGATCCCAGGACGAGGACACGATCCAGATGAGTGAACCGGTCGCGTCCGCGATGGGCGAAACTCGCGATTTCCTGTTCGAGCGGGTCTATCTCGGACAGGTCGCTCCCGCCGTCGGCAGTGCCGTTCGCGACATCATCAGGACGCTGCTGGAGCACTTCGCGCAGAACCCGCAGCCCGAGGCTTCTGGATCGGCTCCCGGCGAACCGAGGATCGCGGCGGTGGACTACGTCGCCGGCATGACCGACCGCTTCGCTTTGCGACGCTTCGAGGAGATCGTCGGGGGCCCCGCTCCGGGGCTGGGCGTGGCCTTAGGATGAGCCAACTTCCCCCTCTGATGCGGACGCGCGCGCCGGGAAGGTCGTAGTGGCGAAGATCAAAGACGAAGACATCGACCTTCTGCGTGAACGCGCCGACATAGTCGAGATCGTTTCCGCTTACACCCACCTGAAGCGCTCGGGCGGTCACAGCTTCAAAGGCCTGTGCCCGTTCCATTCCGAGAAGACCCCATCGTTCACGGTCGACACGTCGAGCGGATTGTTCTTCTGCTTCGGCTGCCAGAAGGGCGGCAACGTCTATCAGTTCGTTCAGGAGCAGGAGAACCTTCCCTTCCCCGAAGCCGTCGAATGGGTCGCCCGCAAGTCGGGGTTCGAACTCCACTACGAAGAGTCGTCCCCCGGCGAGCAACGCGCCCGGGGCGTGAAGGCCCGCATCATCGAAGCCAACCGGCTCGCCGCCGAGTTCTTTCACGAGACCTTGGTGACCTCCCCCGATGCCGACACGGCCCGTCGCTATCTCGACGGCCGGGGGTTCGGACGCGAGGTGGCGGCTCGCTGGCAACTCGGGTACGCACCGGGGAGGGATTCGCTCTACAAGTACCTGCGTGGGAAGGGGTTCACCGCCGACGAGCTGCTCCAGGCGGATCTGATCAAGAAGAGCGAACGGGACGGGTCGCTCTACGACTCCTTCCGCCAGCGGATCACCTTCCCGACCTGGAACCTGCAAGGGGACGTCGTCGCGTTCGGCGCCCGCGCCCTCGGAGACCAGCAGCCGAAATACCTGAACACCTCGGAAACGCCGGTGTTCTCGAAGTCGCGGCTGATGTTCGGGCTCGACCGGGCCAAGTCGGCCATCGCGCGGGGGAGCGCGGTGGTGGTTGAGGGCTACACCGACGTGATCGCTCTGCACGAGGCCGGCGTCACCGAGGCCGTGGCGACGAACGGGGTTGCTCTCGGCGAATCGCACTTCGAGCTCCTCCGCAAGTTCACCGATCGGATCGTGTTGATGTTCGACCCGGACGAAGCGGGTCAGGGCGCGATCGAGCGCGGGTTCGACCTCGCCCAGAAGCTCGGAGTGAAGCTCGGCCTCGACGTTCTTCTCGCGCCGCCGCCGCCCGGGCGCGACCCGGCCGACGTGGTTCGCGAGGATGGACGGGATGCGATCGACAAGGTCGTCGGCGCCGCGCAGCCGCTCTGGGATTTCAAGATCGATCGCGAGCTCGACCGCGCTCCGCTCGACACGGCGGAAGCCCAGGCGCGCGCCTTCCGCCGGGTCGCCGAACTGCTAAGGTCGCATCCCGACCCGATCGCACGACATCAACACGCGATGCGGGCCGCGCGTCGGATCGGACTCGACGAAAACGCTGCTCAACGCGTCTTGTCCGAAACGAGAGGATCGACCCACGGAGGGGGGGCCGCGGGTGGCCGCACGGAAAAGCGCGTGCCCGGGCACGTCAAGGTCGAACGCGAGGCGTTGTCGTTGCTCCTGAAACACGGCGCTGCCGCGGCGCGTTGGGCCCAAGAAATCAACGAAGACGCGTTCACGGCCGCACCACGTCGCGAGCTTTTCAGGGCCGCTTTGGAAACGGCAACGAGTGAATTATCGATAAGTCGCGTCGCGTCTAGTCTGTCCCCTGAAGCTCACTCGCTACTGTCGGAGTTGTCGGTCGAAGAATCGACATCGCCGCCCACAGACGACGAGATCAAAGAGGTGTTCATGAGGTTGAAGGTTTTTCGTCTCGAGCGAGACATCAAGGCGAGACGAACTACGCTTCAGGAAGTGAATCCCGTCCAGGACTCGGTGCGTCACGACGCGCTCTTCAC
>DASSMG010000190.1:0-10964 GCA_035688995.1 Actinomycetota bacterium | reverse complement strand
CAGGGCCGCATCTTCAAGTACGACGTCACCGGCGGTCGCTACGAGGAGGACGACTATCACGCCACGGGCTCCGGCGGTAAGGACGCACGGTCGACCCTCAAGAAGCGATTCCGGCACGGGATGAGCCGTGACGACGCGGTGACGGCCGCGATCGAAGCGTTGTTCGATGCCGCCGACGAGGACGTGGGAACCGGTGGACCCGACCTGATGCGCGAGATCTATCCGACCGTCGTGGCTATCTCCGACGGCGGGATGGTCGAGATCTCGGAAGAGGAGATCAAGGGCTTGTTCGAGCAGTTGATCGGCGAGCGCCACGATCAGATGGTGCCGTCCGAAACGCACACGGTGGACGTGCGGCGTCCCATGCAGGAAGGGACCGAATAGCGATGCCGATGCCTTATTACGTCTCGCCGGAACAACTCATGCGCGACAAGGGCGACTACGCGCGCAAAGGCATCGCCCGCGGGAAGTCGGTAGTGGTGGTCGAATACGTCGACGGGATCCTGCTGGTGGCCGAGAACCAGTCGGCGACGCTGCACAAGATCTCCGAGATCTACGACCGGATCGCGTTCGCCGGTGTCGGGAAGTTCAACGAGTACGAGCAACTACGGATCGGCGGCATCCGCCTGGTCGACGTCAAGGGCTACAGCTACTCGCGTGAGGACGTCACCGCCAAAGGCCTTGCGAACGCGTACTCGCAATCGCTGGGAAACATCTTCACGTCCGAGGTGAAGCCCTACGAATGCGAGATCCTCGTCGCGGCGGTGGGGGATTCGACCGAGACGAACGAGATCTTCCACATCCTGTTCGACGGCACCGTCACGGACAAGCAGGGATGGTTCGCGATGGGAGGGCAAGCCGAGGCATTGGGCAATTTCGTCGGGGAGCGCTACGGCGAGTATCCGAGCAAGATCCCCGACCTCCGCAGCGCCGTCCAGCTCAGCACCGAAGCGCTCCGGACGGTCGAGGAGAGGCAAACGCCGGCCGAGAGCCTCGAGGTGGCCGTCCTCGACCGCACGCGTCCACGCCGCAAGTTCCGGCGCCTCGGGACCGAGGAACTCAACACGCTCCTCTAGACGTTCGCCGCGCGGGCGACCGCGCTCAGGGTTCCGTAACGGTCACCCCAGATCAGCTGCTCGACGCCGCGCTGCGACACCCGCAGGATCGCGACCGGAGGTCCCTCTTCGGTGACGGGGGGCACGATCCGGTCGAGGATCGCGCCCTCGAGCAGACGCTGGACCTTCGGTCGCTTAGTTATCGGTGGGTCCCACGTCACCCAGACATCGATCGATGTTCCCGGTGATACGTCGGGACTGAGCCCGGTCACTTCGGCGAGGGAGATCGCGTACGTGAAACCCGAGGGACTCGGAACCGTGCTCGGCGACGTGGTCGGTGCCGGAGCGATTCCCGTCGTGACGGAGGGAGATGCCGCCGGCGGCGGTGAAGTGGCCGGCGATGCTTCGGCGGCGGGCGGCGCCACGCGCGCCCCCGTGGCCATGGTGTTCCAGATAGCAGCCAGCGCGATGACTCCCGCACCGGCGACGTACAACGTCTTTCGAGTGAGCATCCTGCGAGGCCGCTACCGAAAGCGGATCGGGCCGCGCTCCCGGACACGCGCCCGGTAGCGACCTTGCGGGATGCCGATCACCGCGAGCATTCGCCCGGGAGATCGATGTTCTGGCCGGGGAAGATCAGGTCGGGATCGGGGACCACGTCGCGGTTCGCCCTGGTAACCGCCGGGAGGTAGCGCGCGATCCGCCGCATGTCGTGCGTTCGGAGGTGAGCCTCGGCGATCGACCACAGCGAATCGCCGGGCTCCACGGAGATGTGATCGGCAACGACGCAGTCCCGCCCCGAGGGATGACGGGCCATCGATGCAGCCCGCTCGTTACCGCCCTGCGCGCGGGGGAAGAGACGTTCCTCACCCGAGTGTCGAGAACGATCCCCATGAACGGCCGGATGAGCCACGCCGGGACCCTTCCCCGCGCGGGAACCCCTGGGCGAGGCGAGCGGGAGAGGAGGGGGAGGGGACCCGCTCGCTCTCGACCAGGGAGGTATGGAACCGGAAGACGTGGCGACAGGCAGTCGGGGAGCCGCTGGTGCCGGAGGCGTTACGCCGAGGACGGAGCCGATGACGAGGCCGACCTTCGCCGCCATGCCGAGGCGGCGCTTGCGCACCCGAACCCGGATCCGGCTCGCAGTCATGCCTGGTATTTCCATATGATGGCTCCTATTTCCTGTGAGAGAGACTGTTTGCATCCGTTTGCTTCCGTTGGAATACGCCCTATTAACTCTGTTGTCAATAGGTTGCTCCATAAACATCCTGTTTGACCCCGTTCTCCCTTTGGTGTAGATAGTCCCGATCGCGGCATCTCCAGGGGGCTGGATCGGGTGGAACCGGGGGGTCTGTTAGCGGCACTCGAAGGCGGCTTCGACGCGGTCATCGATCGAACGGAGGCCGAGGCGGCGGCAGACCTCGCCTTCAGCCTGGCCCAGGACGTTCCGCTCGCCACCGAACTGATCCGTCGGGGCGGCGCCGTGCGGGCGGGAGGGACGTTCCTCCCCGTCGCCACCGTGGCTCACGACTACGTCGTCACCTCGGTGCCCGCGGCCCTGGTGCCGCTTCGCCACGCCTTGCTCCAGGTTCCCGGCCACTCGTTGCCGGAGCCGGCCGCCGACGTGTTCCTCGCGGCCCTCCGGCGGCTGGCCCGAAGACGCTCCCTCGTCGGGATGGGGATCTCCGGAGCGGACGGGGTCTCGGGACGGCTCCTGAAGGCGGGCCCCGATCACGTGGTCGTTGCGTGTGGGACGAGTGGCTACGCAGTCCCCGTCGACGAGATCTTGTGGATCAGGCCTTCTCTCGAGGGTTCAACGGATGGGCCTTAGCCCACGCTTGCGTTTCCTCGTGAAGCCGATCCACGTAGGCATCCAACTGGTTGCGGTCGACCCTCCAAACCCCGCGGCCGCCGATCTTGATGGCGGGCAGCTCGCCCGATCGCACCAGTGCGTAGACCTGGGGAACGCTCACGCTCAAATACGTCGCGACGTCCTCGAGCGTCAGAAAGCGCGGCTCGATCTCGGGACGGGCGGGCTCCTCGGCGACGGGGGACATCCACCGAACATACCCCGCAGGACCGTCGGATACGTGTCTTTGTAAAGGTTTGCTGCCGTTTGGCTTGGAGGTGCCATGGACATCTTGGTTGGACGCACGATGGCTCGACCTCGGTGGGTCAACTCCCGGGTCGTTCTGGGAACGGTGCTGGTTCTGCTGGCGGTGGCGGGCGGCCGGGCGGTCATGACGGCCGATCGCAGCACCACGGCCGTCCTGGTGGCGTCCCGGGCCCTCGTTCCGGGAACGGCCGTCGACCCGGGCGCGGTGGGCGTCGAGCGGGTCCATCTCGATCCCGGTCTGCTCGCTCGCTACCTGCCGGCGACGACGGACCTTCGGGCCCTCGTGGTGACGTCGCCGATCCCTGAGGGAACGTTGATCCCGGCCGAGACGGTGGGCCCGCCCCAGGACCGCGGCCGCGGCCGTGCCATCACCATCCCGGTCGAACCGGACCACGCCGTGGGTGGTGACCTCCACCCCGGCGATCTCATCGACGTCTACGCGACCTACGACGCGGGCGACGTGCGGCCCCGTACCCAGACGCTCGTTCGAGCGACCCCGGTCGTGGGTCTCGTCACGGATGGCGGGTTCGTGGCCGGCGACAGCTCGGTTGTCGGTATCACGGTGTCCGTCCCCCCGAGTAGTGCACAGCGCATCGCCTTCGCGTCTCGCGTGGCGTCACTCGACATCGCGCGTGTCGACGGTGCGGGGACCGGCCGATGAAACGGACACGGGTAGCGACGATCGCGGGGGATCCCGGTCGTGAGATCGATCTGGCCGCTGCGCTCGGTCGGCGCGGCGACGTCGAACTGGTGCTCCGCTGCCTCGACCGCGTCGAGCTCCTCGCCGCAGCGGGCGGTGCATCGCTCGATGCCGTGATCTGCGTCGGCTACCCGCGCTGGTTGGACCCACGTTGCACGGACGCGTTGGTCGCCCACGGTGTCGCCAGGGTCGGCGTGGCCGCAGACCCCCTCGAGGCCGAGGAGCTCCGGCGTCTTCGATTCGAGCCGGCGCCTTCGGACGTTTCGGTCGACCGGTTGATAGCTCTTTGTGCCGCAACCGATCCCGGCGGGATGCCACCGGAGGGGGACGCACAGGTGGCGGGACGTCTGGTAGCGGTTTGGGGGCCGAAGGGAAGCCCCGGCCGGACCACGCTCGCGATCGAGCTCGCCGCCGAGGTTGCCGCGGCGGGGTCGTCCGTGGCGTTGATCGATGCGGACCTCTCCGGCGGAGACATCGCCCAGATGCTCGGCGTCGCGGACGACGGCCCATCCGTCATCTGGGCTTCCCAGGCGGCGTCCAAGGACGGAGTCGGTCCCGCCGAACTCGACGCGGCGTTGTCACCTCTCGACGAGGGTTTCGCGTTGGTGTCCGGCATCAACCGCGCCGACCTCTGGCGCGATGTCTCTCACTACGGGTGGAAGCGTCTGCTCGATGCTCTTCGGTCTCGCTATCAATTCATCTTCTGCGACTTGGGATCCGGTCTCGGCACGACCGAACCGGAAACGGATCTGCTGGCCGACCGGGAGGCCGTCGCCCGCGAGACCCTGACGACGGCCGACACTGTCGTGGCCGTCTGCAGGGGTGACGCAGTCGGTGTGAAGAACTTCCTGTGGGCCTTTCAGTCTCTGACCGAGCTCGTGGATCCCGGCCGGATCGTCATCGCTCTCAACCAGACGCACCCGCGCGACGAGGCCGAGGTCGCGTACCTCATCCGCAAGTACACCGGCAAGAAACCAACGGCATGTTTGCGGTGGCACTCGGAGGCGTTCTGGAGTGCCCGCGATCGTGGTGTGTCCGTGCGACGTACCCGCTTCCGCAACGACATCGCGGGTCCGATCCGTGACCTGACGTCGCGGTGCGGGATCGCGCTGGCTCCCCGCGGCGTGCTCGCTCGCCTGTCGGGACGGGCCTCGTGAACGAGGGCGTCCTCGAAGCCGTCGAACCGATCGTGCGCGATCTCGTCCGCTCTCGAGGACTCGATCCGCTCCGGGACGACCCGAGATCCTTCGACCGGCTCGTCGACGGAGCCATCGCCGATTACGAGCGGCGCGTCGAGGCGTCCGTCCTGCCCCGGATCGAGGACCGGCAGAGGCTCCACCGGGACCTGCTGGCCCGAGTGGCGGGCGCCGGCCCGCTTCAGAGCCTGCTCGACGACCCCGAGGTCGAGGAGATCTGGGTGAACGGTCCTGGGAAGGTCTTCTGCGCCAAGGGCGGTCGCCACGTCCTCACGAACGTGGTCGTGTCCGACGACGAAGTGCGGGGGATCGTCGAGCGACTGCTACGCGCCAGCGGCCGCAGGCTGGACCTATCGAGTCCGTTCGTCGACGCGATGCTCGCGGACGGCTCGCGGTTGCACGTCGTCATCCCGGACATCACCCACCGGCACTGGGCTGTGAACATCAGGAAGTTCGTCGTGCGCGCAACGAACCTCGAGGATCTCGTCGCTCTGGGTTCCATCTCGGCACCGGCGGCGCGTTTTCTCGACGCGTCGGTCCGGGCCGGTCTCAACATCGTCGTCTCCGGTAGCACTCAGGCGGGCAAGACGACCATGCTCAACTGTTTGATCGCTTCGATCCCTGCGGGTGACCGCGTCGTGACGTGCGAGGAAGTGTTCGAGCTACAACCCTCGTTACCGGACGTCGTCGCGATGCAGACCCGGCAGACGAATCTCGAGGGCCGGGGATCGATCGACCTTCGCCGTTTGATCATCGAAGCGCTACGGATGCGACCCGACAGGTTGGTGGTCGGCGAGGTACGCGAACGCGAAGCGCTCGATCTGCTGGTCGCGCTCAATTCGGGATTGCCGGGGATGACGTCCATACACGCGAACAGCGCGGCGGAAGCCGTCGTGAAGCTGACGACGTTGCCGTTGCTCGCGGGCGAGAACGTGACCCATTCTTTCGTCGTTCCGACGGTGGCCGCGTGCGTCGACCTCGTCGTCCACCTCGCCGTTCGTCGCGGCATGCGCCGCACCGTCGAGATCGTCGGGTTGTCCGGTCGCTCCGAAGGCGCACAGATCGAGCTGACTTCGCTGTGGAAGGCAGAACGAGGAGATCTGCGGTGGACCGGCGACCGGATCGATTGGGACCGCCGTTTCGCGGAGGCCGGCATGAACCTCGCGGAGTTCCTTCGATGAGGTATTTCGTCGTGCTGGTGGGGGCCCTGGGATCGTTCCTGGTCTATTCGGGGCTGGTCGACCCCGAACCGCAGCGTCGCCGTTCCCCGTTCGCATGGGTGGGGGATCGGTACGGGATCCCCGCGACGCGGGTCCCCGTTCTGCTGATGGCGGCGGTCGCGTCGGGTGCGACAGCAACGATGCTGGTGGGAGCCTTAACGCCGGTGTTCGCGGCGGCGCTGGTTGCCGGACTCGCGGCTTCCGCCGCCCCGGGGGTCGTGCTGAGGACGCGGATGCAACGTCGCAGAGAGGCCTTTTCCGACGCGTGGCCACATGCGATCGGGACACTCAGGGCGATGTTGCGCTCGGGCGCATCGCTCGGAGACGCGCTCGCGAGTCTCGCCGACCATGGACCCGACGTGCTTCGCCCTGCCTTCGCCGCGTTCGGCCGGTCCTATCGGACCAGCGGTGACATCGGCATGGCACTCGAGCAGCTCCGCCTCGAGTTGGCAGATCCGGTCGCCGACAAAGTCGTCGCGACGATCGAACTGGCGCGCGATGTCGGTGGCGGCGACGTCGTCCGAGTGCTTGGAACGTTGAGCGATTTCGTCCGCGACGACCTTCGGGTCAGGCGCGAGATCGCGGCGCGGTGGTCGTGGACGGTGACGGCGGCGCGCCTGGCGGCGGGAGCACCCTGGTTCGTCCTGCTCGTGACGTGCACGAAGCCGGAAGCCGCCTCGGCCTATGCCTCGGCGGTGGGGACCATGACTTTGATCGGGGGCGCGGCCGCCACCTTCATCGGATACCGATTGATGCTGCGAGCGGCCAGACTTCCGCAACCGCGGCGGTTGCAGAGATGATCGCGTTCTGGATCCTGGGGACCATCGGTCTCGTGTTGATCCTCGTGGGGATCCCTCACCCGCACACGGCGGTGCGGGCGCGGGTCGAACCGTTCGTAGAGGGCCTGCACCCCCGGGCGGCGCGAGGGATGTCCCGGCGTTACCGGCCCGATCAGATGATCTGGGCGGCGGTCGGAGCGATCTGCGGGCTCGTCCCGACCGTCGTCGGGTGGCTCCTCGGCGGGTCGGTTCATCTCGATTCGGTGCCGATCCTCGTCGGGCTCTGTGCCGGCGTGGGCTGGTTGGGACGCGACCGTTACCTGACGCATCAGGCCGCGCGCCGGGTGGCATCGGTCCGCGACGACCTGCCGCTCTTCCTCGATCTCATGACGCTGTCCTTGGTGGCGGGAGAGGGTGTCGTGGCCGCCTGTCGCAGGGTTGCAGGACGCCTTCCCGACGGCCCTCTTGCCCATGAGATCGACAACGTCGTCGCCGACGTCCGTGCCGGCACCACCGCTATCGGAGCACTTCGAGCTCTCGCATCTCGCGTCGACGAGCCGTCGATCGGTCGGATGGTCGACGCCCTTACGACCGCCATCGAGCGCGGAGCTCCGCTGGCCGAGAGCCTCCGAGCGCAAGCCGACGAGGTCCGCGACGCCGACCGGAGACGACTGCTGGAGCTTGGGGGCAAGCGCGAGGTCCTCATGTTGGTTCCCGTCGTCTTCCTGATCATGCCGGTGGTTGTCGTCTTCGCGCTCATGCCGGGACTGGTGTCACTCGATCTGTTGGTTCCGTGAGTCGGTTGGTTATGCGAGAAGGAGGGTCATCGTGTTGCGATTGTGGGTTCGGTTCCAAACGCTGGCTTCGGATGAAGCCGGTGACGTACCTGGCTGGGTTCTGATCGTTCTCATGACGTCGGCTTTGGTCGTCGCGATCTGGGGTGTCGCGCGCGATCGGCTCGTGACCATCGTTTCCACGGCACTGGCGTCGGTGTGCGGCAACGTCGGTTGCTGAACGACGAGGGGTCGGCCGTGGTCGAGGCCGTCTTCGGGATCGTCGCTCTCATGTTCCTGACCGTGGTGGTGATACAGCTCGTCATGGGGCTCTACGCACGCAACGTGGTGCTTGCGGCAGCCCACGAAGCGGCGCGGGCTGCGATCGAGGTCGGTGTTCCCGCGTCGGCCGGAGACACAGTTGCGTTACGGACGATCCATCGTTCGGCCGGTGGCCTGTTGACGGACGTGAAGGTGCACACCGAACTCCAGAGACACGGTCCCGATGTCGAAGCGCGGATCGAAGTGGGCGGGACGCTTCACCCTCCCGGCCCGATCCCGTGGTCGCCACCGATCCACGTTCTCGCATCGGCCACAAGGGAGGCGCTGCGCGGTGCGCGATGAGCGCGGTCACGCCGTCGTCGAGGTGTGCGTCGTGGGTGTGTTGATCGTCGCCGTCCTGGTCTGGCTCTTGGGGACGCTCTCGGGTCTCCATCGCGCCGCCTTGGGATTGTCCGACGCGGTCCGCGAGGCGGGGGCGGACGCCGCCCGTGCCGAGGACCGCTCCTCGGCGGCTGCGGCGATCGACCGCGTCGCCGGTGCCGTGCTCCTGGACGCAGGTATCGATCCCCGCGCCGTGGACCTCCGATGGAGCGCGTCACCCGGGTGGCCCCGAGGGGGCCGCGTCGACGTCGCTCTTTCCTACGATGTCGATGTCTTTCCGCCGGCTCTGCTCGGTGATCTGACACCCACGATCTCCGTCACCGCCGCGCATTCGGAGATCATCGACCGCTACCGGAGCCGATGAAGCTCGAGCGGAACGAGTGCGGCCAGGTCCTGGTCCTCGTGATCGGCGTGGTTCTGGTTCTGTTCGCGGTGTCCGGGCTGGCTATCGATGGGACGAGGGTCTTCATCGAGCGACGGGCCTTGCAGAACCTCGGCGACGCCGCGGCGCGCGCTGCGGCCGGCACGGTCGACGTCGGTCGCTACTACCGATCCGGCGGTACCGAGGTGGCTCTCGATCCGGCCGGGGCGCGGGAGGCGGCGATGTCGATGCTGTCGCAGCGCGGGATGACCGGGGATGCGGCCGTATCGGGCTCGCCGGACTTCGTGACCGTGCGTCTGAGGTCGTCGGTTCCTACGACCTTCCTCCGACTGGTGGGGATCGACGCGATCCCGGTCGGGATCGTGGCGTCGGCGCGGCCGTTCCAGCGGCTGCCCGGCGGTCCCTGAGCAACGGTCGGGGCCGCCGTAGGGACCAACGCGAAAACCGCGAACGGCGCCGGGGCGGGCTATAGGGTAGCGACCGCCCACTTTCCCAAGCTGGTCTAAGGAGGCTGGATTGAATAAGAAGGAGCTCATCGACTCGATTGCGAACTCGACCGGAGAGAGCAAGAAGACGGTCCAAGACGTACTCGACGCCACGATCGACACGATTCAGAAAGGCGTCAAGAAAGGCGACCGTGTCTCGCTGCCGGGGTTCGGAACGTTCTCGCGCCGGGCGCGCTCCGCTCGCACCGCTCGCAACCCGCGGACGGGTGAGGAGATCAAGATCGCGGCTACGAAGGTTCCCGCCTTCAAGCCGGGGGCCACGTTCAAGGATTTCGTCGCCGGTAAGTAACCAATCAGCGAGTTCCATCGGGCCCCGGGAGACCGGGGCCCTTTCCTTTGCGCCGCTTACGCCGCGCCGGGCACGCGCACTGCGCGGGTAGGGTCGGCGCGTGAAGAGAGCGATGACCGGTGGAGCTCATCGCGGGCCCGTCGCACCACCTCGGCAGCGTCGAACGATCCGCTTCGTGCAGATCCTGCTTGCCGTCATCGCCGCAGGGCTCTTTGCGCTCGCCGGCTATTCCTTCGGCAAGGCGCAAGGGTTCGATCAGGGTCGCGCGGCGGACGCTCTCGACGAGCCCCGTCCCCCCAGCGCCGTTCAAACGGTGGTGCTGGTCGTCTTCGGGGGAGCGGCACTCGGTTGCGCGTGGCTCCTGCAGCAAGGCGACACGCTTCGCATCCCAACCCCCGCTCGCCTCGAGGAGCTGGTCGGTCGTGCCGAGCAAGCCGCGATCGAGCGCGCCGAGGAAGCGGCGGACCCTTCCGGGCCTGCGGGTTAGACCGGGGCTTCCTCGCCGCGTAGCCGGCGGAGCACCTGGGCGGTCGTCGAGTTACCGACCTTGTCTTTCGACAGGAACTCGTCGACGTCTTCGATCGTGTCGATGTCCAACCCGAGCCGGGGCAGGACCAGCACTGAGCAGCGGTAGCCGAGCCGGCTCGCGAGCGACATGTGCGCGTGAAGGCTCTGGGGGCCGAAGCGCGGCTCCATCAGGGTCGGGGGCTGCATGAACAAAGCGTTCGTGCCCCCGTCGTGCGCGGAGGGAACCACGACCATCTCGGATGTCTCGCCGGTGTCCACGAGCTCCTGAAGGTCTCCCGCGTAGGTGAGAGGCGCGTCGACGGGGATGATCGTGATCGAAGTAGCACCCTCGTTCGCGACGACCTGCGCCGCGTACGCGAGGGCCTGATTCAGCGTGGCCGCGTTGTCGGTGATCCCGTGGCATCCGTAAGCGGTTGCCAGCTCGAGGACCTCACGATCGGACGAGATGACCCACCAGTTGAGGAACCCGGCCGTGGTCTTGCAGAGCTGGAGGGCGTCGGTGAGCAGGGCGCGGGCGATCTCGGCTCGCCCGTCTTCGTCGAAATGAGCCGCGAGGCGTTGCTTCGCGGCGCTCAATTCCTTGACGGGCAAGATCCCAGCATTCATCGAGGCGACAGGCTATCGGGATACGATGCCGCCCCGATCCGGAGGTCCTGTGGCGATATCTGAACGGAAGCACTGGAAGCACCTCTACGAGGAGATCGTCGCGACCGAGATCTGTTGCGGGTGCTCGGCCTGCATCGTTGCGTGCCCGCAC
>DASSMG010000189.1:0-6398 GCA_035688995.1 Actinomycetota bacterium | reverse complement strand
AGCGCGATATCGGGTGCGAGGCGCCAGCGTTGGAGCGTCCCCAACGCGCCCACCGCCGCGGTACGGACGGCGGGATCGGGATCGCCGAGCATCGACTCGAGGGCATCGGCGCCCCCGCGCCCCCGGGTCGTCGCCAAGCAGGCGGCAACCATCGTTCGAACGCGCGGGTCATCGTGATCCCTGAATCGGACTACGGAGGGGAAGAGCCGGGACTCGCCGAGGGCACGAGCCACCCTCAGGGCTGCCACCAAAGCTGCGGGAGAAAGCGGACGTCCGACGCGGTCCAACGCACGCTCGAGTGACGGTGTGACGAGCGAGCCCAGGTCGATCAAAGAAGCCGTGGCGGCGGCCCGGCATCCTTCATCGGGATCGCCGAGCATCTCAACGAGAGCCCAGATGACGCTGGGATCGGGATGTTGCGACGCTCCTCGCGCCGCAAGCAGCCTGACCTCAGCCTTGGCGTCGTACAGAAGTCTGACGAGGTCGATGGTTGCAATCCCGGCAACGGTCATGAGACGCGCCGCGCGCGCCCGATGACCAACGCGGTTGCTGCGCGCCATACGTGAGACCGAACCGGTCACCTGTAGCAGTGGAGCAGCCTCGAGCAACCTCAATCGTTCGAGCAGGCCGATCGGTTCGGCGCGCTCCTCGAACAAGCGCGTGCGCTCCGAGAGGGGGAGTGACAGCAGCACGTTGGTCGCGGCCGCTACGTCTTGCCCCTGAACGATGTCGTCCAGCGCTGCAGCTCCGCTGGGGGATGAACGAGCGCCGATCTTCATCGCGTCGTCCGCAGCGACCGTCGGACGCGTTCCATGAAGGTAGGAACGGTGAACGGCGTGGTGATGTGATCGACGGCTCCCAACTCCATCGCCCGCATGAGTTCCAACTCCCCGGGACGACCGGCCACCATCATCACGTCCATGTCGTCGAGAACCCCCTCAGAGCGAAGGGTCCTCAGGACCGTGATGCCGTCGATGCCCGGGAGATCCACGTCCAGCAGCAGCAACCGGGGCCGGGTTCGCTCGTCACCGTTGGTGGAGCGGGCGATCGCCGCGTCGCCGTCGGTTACGTGCTCCGCTGTGTAACCGCGCTCGGTCAGCGCGCTCGTGATGAGACGAGCCAGTTCCTCGTCACCTTCTGCAACCAGCACGTCCAGACGGTCGGTCGCCTTGGACCCTTGCGTCGCAGGGAGAACGCGAGCGCCGCCTCCGCGCTTCGCCTCCCTCATCGCGGCTCGGGCGCTGCGCATCAGGTTGTCGACACCATCGCCGTCGAGCGGGAACTCCGCGACCCCTGCCGAGAACGTCAGTAGATAGAGGTGGTCTTGATGACGCAGCTCCTCGTGGCGGAACTCGTCGAGGAGATCCGCGACCCGGAGGACCGCATCGGTGGCCGTAGTGCCGTACATCCCGACGACGAACTCTTCACCTGCCCATCGCGACACCACGTCGAAGGGGAAATCTCTCTTGAGCAATTCCGCGAGCCGAACGAGGATGCGGTCGCCGAACTGAAACCCACCCGCATCGTTCGCTACACGAAGGTGATCGACGTCGATAACCGCCACGGCGACTACGTCGGACGTCGTGCGGGAAGCAGCGAAGAGACGTTCCAGCTCGTCACCGGCACGGCGGCGATTGGTCAATCCCGTCAAAGGGTCTCGCTCGGTGAGCTCCCGCCACAAACGCAACCGGTCCAGACGAGCGGTGACGCGCGCCAACAGCTCGGGCCCCACAACGGGCTTCATGATGAAGTCGTCCGCCCCCGCCGCGAAGATGTCTCCAAGGGTTTCCGCGTCCCGTCGGCCGGTCATGAAGACGATCGGCAGCGTCGACCAGGCAGGGTCGTTGCGCACCCCCTTACAGATCTCGATCGTCGCCCCGTCTTTGACGTCGAAGTCGAGGATCAATAGATCCGGGCCGACGCGTCCGAGAGCCGCTTCCACCTCGTGCGAGTCGATGAGCTCCGGCACGATCCCGAAGCCGCTCAACAGGTCCTCCACAACCTTGCCGGTCGAAGGGTCCCCACTCACGACGATGGCTCGCAGAGCTTGCGTGGGGATCGTCTGACCGACACGCTCGGCCTCATCCAGCAACCGACGCGCAGTGACCGGTCGTGTAAGGAACGCCCGCGCGCCGTTGCGGGCCGCAGCCACACGGTCGATGAATGTCGCTTCCTCGGCTACGACGATCGAGGGAACCCGGGGCTCGGTCGATCTCAACGCGTCCGCGACGGCGGGCAGATCCTCGAACTCGTAGATGCAAACGGCCACGTCACCGGCGAGAGCCCGAGTCACCTCTTCGGCCGAACTCGCGATCGTGAGATGAGCGCCCCGGCCCCGAGCCTCGCGGACCACTTCGGCCCGCAGATCGTCATCGAGGGTCGCCAGAAGTATCGCTCCGGCGCGTGCGGGGGCCTTCGATGCCAGACGTGTCTCTCCGGTGTTGATCTCGTCGCGAAGACGGACCACCAACTCGGAGAGACGCAGCAGTTCGATGTCACTGATCTCCGGCACGGATCGCAGAAGACGATCGACATCGGCGGCGACACGCGCGGCGGCGAAGAACCCGAACGTGCCGATCGACCCTGCGAGCCTGCGCGCGTATCGCGACGCAGCTCCGTGAGCCGAGGTGTCCGCAGGTGCTGCCAACAACGTGGCGACGGCGTCTTCGAGTGCCTCGAGTTCGCTGTGAACGCCGGATCGATGCTGTTGCCAAACCTCCGCGACCGCATCTCGGGCAGGGCTCTGCCCGGTCTCCGCACGCTCCGACGGCACGGACACCGTTAGCGGTCCTCGGGTGCGGTGGCTTGCATCGACCTTCTCCCGCGAACTTTTCGGTTGGCGCCCCTGACCGGACTTGAACCGGCGACCTTCACCTTGACAGGGTGACGAGCACTCCAGACTGCTCCACAGGGGCTCAGGACGAACGAAACTATCAGAGGACCTTCCGCACCCGAACGGGACGCCTCGTGCGGCACGTTGTCTAAGATGGCGCCTCCGCCGAGATGGCGGGCTCGGCGAGGTAGCTCAGTTGGCAGAGCACGCGACTGAAAATCGCGGTGTCGACAGTTCGATTCTGTCCCTCGCCACCACGCGAAAACGGACGCCTCGAGGGCGCCCGTTCCGTGGCTCAAATCGCCAGAGCGATCAGCCGAGCTGCTGCTTCGCCCCTTCGAGGAATTTCTTGACCTCATCGGCCCTGTACCGGCGGTGGCCACCGAGCGTCCTGATCGAGGACAGCTTCCCCGCCTTTGCCCAGCGGGTCACGGTCTTGGGATCGACCCTGAAGAGCGCGGCAACCTCGGCAGGCGTGAGGAGCGCATCGTCTTGCTGCGCCTTCATCCGTGCCTCCTAACTATCCCGGATCGGCCCCTCCGATCCTGAGCGACAGCAAATGCCCGAAATCGGTGCTTTGCCGTCCCCCGAATCATCCGCGTCGGGGCGCGAGGGCGTAATGGCTAGAAAGGGTCATTTTTGGACGTTTTGCGGGCTACTGCCCAGATAGTGCGTATCGACTAGTCCCGGCAGAAGTTAGTTGACGACTTCTTTCGCCCGCACGGCCGTCCAGCGGTCCGTTAGCGCCCCGAAGATCCGGCCGGCCCGCACCACATCCTCGGCTTCGAGGGCCTGGAGACACGCGACCACTTCGGCCGCGGAATGGTCTTCGACGAGTTCTTCGTCGGAGAACATGCCGGCGACGGACGAGTAATCGAGCTCGACGAGTCCCCGGTCTCCGAAATCGGACAGCCACTCCATCAACTCCCGTACCGCCGCGATGACGGCGTCGTCGATCCAGCTGTCTTCCAGGGTCTCCAACGCGTGACGCAGCCGCGCCGTGGCCTCGTCGAGGGGGGTCTCGTAGCGGATGCGCAGACCGTCTTTGTCCTCCGTGAGGATGCGGTCGGCGTCTTCGAATGCGGCGAACCACCGCAGTGGAACGTGCCAGTTCGCGTGAACGATGTGAGAACGCACCTCGGGGTGCTGCTCGCCCAGAGCTTCGAGCTCTCGAGCGGCGCGTATCGCCACCTGCTCGGGGACGAATGCATCGGCTACCTCATCGGGCAGACTGTTGCGGAACGCGACCATCCCCGCCAGCATCCTCAGGTCGGTTCGCCACGGACACACGAGCAGCTCACGACCGACTCGGCGCGAGAACGCCCCCCCGGACACGGTCTGTAGCAGTCTTCCCTCCGGCAGCGCGGCGTATCGCAACCAACGGTTCGGCGAGATATGCCCGCCCGCCTCGGCGGCCTCGGCCTGGCGCAACCAGTGCTGGCGCTCCTCCGGGGGAAACGATCCGAGCGGCTGGTACACACGCAGGTAGGCGGTTCTCGTCATCGCGCGAGCTAATCACGACTGGGTCGGGCTCGCGGGAACCTCGGCGGTACGATTTGGCAGACCGACAATCGATCTGGATCCACCTCAATGAAGCGGGGGACCACTGTGAGCGTGTTCGAGCACATCCACGGCGACGGCTACGAACAGGTCGTTTTCTGTTCCGACGATCAGTCGGGCCTGCGCGCCATCATCGCGATCCACTCCACCGCCCTCGGCCCGGCACTGGGGGGCACGAGGTTCTACGCCTACGACAACGAGGACGAAGCGCTCATCGACGTCTTGCGGCTCGCCAAGGGCATGACCTACAAGGCCGCAGCCGCGGGACTGGACCTCGGGGGCGGCAAAGCGGTGATCATCGGCGATCCCCGGAGGATCAAGAGCGAAGAGCTGCTGCGGGCCTACGGGCGTTTCATCGAGACGCTCGGTGGCCGCTACATCACCGCGGAGGATGTCGGCACCGCCCTCGAGGACATGGACGTCGTCCGCCGAGAGTCACGGTGGGTCACCGGATGCTCGAAGACGTTCGGGGGATCGGGCGATCCTTCCCCGGTCACGGCCTACGGCGTGCTCAACGGGATCAAAGCCTGCCTTCTAGACGTGTTCGGTGACGCAAACGTGAAGGACCACACGATCGCGCTGCAGGGAGTGGGCAAGGTCGGGCACGCACTGTGCGGTTATCTCGTCGAAGAGGGCGCCAAGGTCACGATCGCCGATGTCGACGTCGACAACCTCGGGCGGGCGGTGTCCGACTTCGGCGTCGAGACCGTTCCGTTCAGCGAGATCCACAAGCTGCCGGTAGACGTCTTCGCGCCCTGCGCCCTGGGCGGTGGGATCAACGACGACACGATCTCGGAGTTCCAGTGCAAGATCATCGCGGGAGCCGCCAACAACCAGCTGGCTACTCCGGCGCACGGGGACAAGCTTCGTGACCTCGGCATCCTTTACGCCCCGGACTTCGTCATCAATGCGGGCGGTTTGATCAACGTCGAAGACGAGCTCCGTGGGTACGACCGCGAACGAGCCATGGCACGCGTCGAAGGGATCTACAAGGCGATGCAACACATCTTCGCGATCGCGAAAGAGCGAGGCATCTCTACCGCGCAGGCCGCGAACGAGCACGCGGAAGCCCGCATCCGCAAGATCAGTCGCATCCGCCTCGTCCGCGTGACCGAGTACGGCCCCCTGTCGGCACACACTGCACCACAACACTGAGAACGTGACGGACCTACTGCGTTACATCGGCGACGGCGCCGGGATCGAGGACCGCGACCTTCCGGAAGGTCTAACGGAGAAGGACCTCCTCGAGCTCTACCGGTGGCTGATCCTCTTGCGCACGTTCGACGAACGTTCGGTCGCGTTGCAGCGACAAGGTCGGATCGGGACCTACGCGCTGTACTGGGGCGAGGAAGCCACCCAGGCCGGTGCGCTCTACGCCCTCGACGAGACCGACTGGGTATTCCCCTCCTACCGGCAGAACGCCATCGGCATCCTGCGGGGGATCTCTCCGGCCGTTGTTCTCGCGTGGTGGCGTGGTTACGGCGGTCAACACGGGTTCTGGAACCCACGCGAGCACCGTGTGGGCCCGATCTGCGTTCCGATCGCCACGCACCTCCCACACGCCGTCGGAGTCGCATGGGCGGCCAAGATCAAAGGTGACCGGACCGCATCGCTCTCCTGGTTCGGCGACGGTGCCACGTCCGAGGGCGACTTCCACGAAGCGATGAACTTCGCGGCAGTACAGAAGGTTGCAACGATCTTCTTCTGCGTGAACAACCAGTGGGCGATCTCGACACCGATCTCGAAACAGATGGCTACCAAGACGATCTTCGAGAAGGCCGCCGCCTACGGGATGCCCGGCGTGCTCATCGACGGTTTCGACCCCATCGCGTGCTGGAAGGCCACGCGCGACGCGCTCGACCGTGCCAGGGACGGTGGGGGCCCGACGCTCATCGAAGCGTTCTGCTACCGCATCGGGGCCCACGGGACCGCCGACGACCCCCGTCTCTACCGCGACGAGGCGGAAACCGAGAGGTGGAGGCCGCTCGAACCCGTGACACGCACC
>DASSMG010000188.1:0-2399 GCA_035688995.1 Actinomycetota bacterium | reverse complement strand
GTCCGCGGCGCCATCGGGACCTTCAAGGTCGGATCCGGTGGTCCCGCCGGTGGACATCACTGAGAGGAGGTACCAGGATGATGAGAGCACAGGTAACTGGGAACGCGATCCAGTTCAGCGTGTCACGTACCGAGGTGTTGCTGATCGTTGCATCGATCGTCATGGTCCTGATGCTGGTGGTATTCGCCGGTTGGAAGATCGCAGCGATCGCCGTGGGGATGAGTGCACTCGGCGCGGTGGCCGTGGACATAGTGCAGCGTTCCGACATGACGATGATGGGCAAGTAGCGCCGAACAAGGAGCGAGCATGAAGCGCCCGGTGGTGGTCGTCGGAGGAGGCATCGTCGGTACGGCGATCGCCTACACGTTGCGACTCGGCGGCGTCGACACCATCCTGGTCGAGCGCGACCCGGAGCCGCAGGGAGCTTCCGCTTTCTCGTTCGCCGCTCTCAGCGCCTTCGACGAGCCGCAGCGCGACTTCTACCTGCTCAAGACGCACGGACTCGTCACCTGGCGAAGCTGGGCGAAAGAGTTCGGTGAGTCGCTAGGGGTGACGTTCACCGGAGAGACCAGGTGGGCGGAATCGGCAGACTCGGCGGCACACCTCAAGACGATGATCGAGCGCGCGCTGGCTCGCGGTTACGGAACCCACTACGCGACAGAGAGCCAGGTCCTCGAGCAGGAACCGGGGGCCCGGCCCAAGGGATTGGTTACGGCCGCGATCTCTCCCCACGACGGACAGGCCGACCCGACGAAGGCGATCGCGGTCCTCCGTCGCGCGTTCAACGATGCGGGAGGAACGACCCTGGTAGGACGGGCCAGCATCATGATCGGCGACCCGGACATCACCGTTCGGGTCGGTGAGGATCGACTCGAGGCCGCGACGGTGGTTGTGGCGGCCGGCGCGGAAACGGCCGCGCTATTGGATCGGCTGGGATGGGAGATCCCGATGGATCCGAGCCCGGGGCTCCTGGCCGTGACCAAGCCCGTGCCGCCGTTCCTCAACGGAACCGTCTACGTGTATCCCGACGACGACATCGCGGTTCACCTCCGGCAACTACGCGATGGCCGGGTCGTGATCGGCGAACGGGCTCAGGACGAGGTCGCGACCGATCCGACCGCCGAGCACGCGGAATTGTTGTTGCGCCGGGCGCGTATTTCCTTCCCGGCACTCGAAGACGCGGAGCTCGATCACTTCACTCTCGAGTGGCGGCCGATGCCGCGCGATCACATGCCCATCGTCGGGCCCCTGCCCGGGATCCCATCGATCTACGTCGCAACGAGCCACAGTGGCGTCACGATCGCGCCGGCCCTCGCCGAGTTCGTTGCGCAAGAGATCGTCGAAGGGCACGAGGTCGAACGGTTGAAACCCTTGCGCCCGGTCCGGTTCGCTGCGCGTCAGGCGGACGCTTACCGGAGCATCGAAGAAGCGTTCTCGGGTTCTCCCGAATTCTTCCTCGGCTAGCCTGCGAGGCTTGAAGAAAGCAGCCATCTCTTTCATCGCGGTCGTCGCGGTTCTCGTAAGCGTCGCGGTCGTGTTCTTCGTGTTGCCTGGCTCGGACGACGGATCGAGCCCGGGCTTACCCACGGGAGGACCATCCGGTCGCACCCGTTCGCGACAAGAAGTCCCCATCAGGCACGTGATCTACATCATCAAAGAGAACCGGACCTTCGATAACTACTTCGGCTCGTATCCCGGAGCCGACGGGGCCACCTCGGGAAAGCTCTCGAACGGCGACACGATCCAACTGGCTCCTGCCCCGGATGTCTACAAGCACGACCTCGGTCACGAATTCACCGACGCGTTGACCGCGATCGACGGGGGCCGGATGGACGCGTTCGATCGCATCCCTCTGTACGGCGAGACGCTCGACGGGTACACGACCTTCTCGCGCGACGGGATCCCCGCCTACTGGGCCTATGCCGATCACTTCGTGCTCGGAGACCGGATGTTCTCGTCGATGTACGGCCCGACCTTCCCCGAGCATCTGTACACCTTCGCCGGCACCGGGGGCCGGGTGACCAGCAACAAGCTCTCGGTCGGGAAGTACGCCAAGGAATTGAATGGGCGCACCGGCTCCTACTGCAGCGACCCAGGCGAGAGGGTGCAACGCTTCCGCGCCCTGACCCCGGCGGAACGCGATCGCGTGATGAAGGCCGAAGAGACCGGTGACATCTCAACCGTGAAGGACTTCTGGGATCCGGCCCCCGCCTGTTTCGACTTCGACGTGCTACCCGACCTCTTGGACGAGAAAGGAGTGTCGTGGCGCTACTACGCGAACCCCAACGACTGGCGCAACGCACTCCACGCGATCAAGCACATCCGTTTCTCCCCCGCGTGGCGCAACAACATCGCCAGCGAGAGCCAGTCGATCGGCGACATCGAGCACGGCCGGCTAC
>DASSMG010000187.1:0-6423 GCA_035688995.1 Actinomycetota bacterium | reverse complement strand
CCCTGCGACCCCCATCACAAGGGCGGTACCAACAGCCGTCCCCCAGATCAACATCGACGGTTCGTCCGTTAGGAGGAAGGCTCCGATGGCGAGACCGAGTCCGATCAGTGCGGCGATGGCGGAGGCGATCGAATATCTCTTCGTCCTCAGGTTCGCTCTAAGGACCCCGCCCGTCGTCTTGCTGAGCATCATCGCGGCGGCCAGGGCGGCGGCCGCGACCGTCCATCGCAAGGAAACGGCGGGGATCAGCAGGGCCGCGACCACAGCGGCCGCGAAAACCGCGAAGAGGCCCCCCAACCTCGCCATCGTCGTCGTGAATTCGGCCTCGCTCGCGTCGGCGTATCGCGGCCGGAAGTGGATCGCCACCGGTATCAGCCAATCTCCCGCGATCGAACTGACCGTCGTAGCCACACCGAGCGCGAGCGAATAGCGCCCAAATGGTGCTGGGTCGACCAGACGCGTTAGGACCACGACCGACACGAATCCAACGATCGCCGGCGCGATGACGGACGGCGCGAACAGGATGAACTCGCGTGCAAGATCGAGTTTCGATCTGTGATGCGCGGATTCGGCCTGAGCGATGTCGGCTTCGTCGCCCGCTTCCGGCGAGGTCATCGGCTCACCGACTCGTACACGACGGAGAGGTCACGAGCGATCTCTCTCCACGAGTAACGAATCGCAGTCTTAGATGCATTCGTCCGAAGGTCGTCGGCGAGCTGAGGATCCGTCAGAACGCGACGAAGGGCGTTCGTCATCGCGGAGGGATCGTCGGTCTCGTCGACGAGCAACCCGTCGACGCCGGGGGTGATCAGAGTTGCGAGCCCTCCTACCCGGTTCGCTACGAGGGGAGCCCCGGCGGCCCATGCCTCGAGCGCGACGAGGGATAGAGCCTCGAAGCGTGACGGGATCGCGACGACGTCCGCGGCCGCGTAGGCATCGAAGAAGCGATGATCTTGTTGCGTCACGTCGGTGAGCAGATGGCAGCGACCTTCCAACCCGGGTCGAGAGATGGCACGTACGACCTTCTCGAAGTACTCGCGATCGGCCGGGAATCCGAGCAGGACGAGGTGCGCATCGGGAACGTCGAGCATCAGTTGTTCGAAGGAGTCGATCAGACCGAGCTGATTCTTCACGTCGTAGATCCTCCCGACGCACAAGACGACGGGCCCGGAGTTGATATCCAGCTCCCGTCTGAAAGCGGCGCCGTCGCCACGGAACAAGTCGATGTCCACACCGTTCGGGATCGTTGCACCCCGACGGGGCCGGATGCCTGCGGAGACGACCATCTCGGTTATGAGGGGCGCGACGCCGATCACCGCATCTGCCAGGCGGACCGCTGCTTCGTTCGGAAACCAGTAGATGGGTCTGGGCCGGATCAACCGGAAGCGGCTGTGCAGGGTGATGACCGTCGGTATCCGACGCGCTTTCGCGACGGTCGCTGCGAGCGACGACAACCTGTTGTGAAGGTGCAGGTGCAGCACATCGGGTCGGGATCGAATGGCGAGGTTCCACGCAAGGGATAACGAGATCGGGACCTTTCCACGCTCCGCGAGCCCCCTCTCTTTCTTGCTGAGGAACAGACCCGAGAATCTCCTGACGAGTAGATCCCCGAACCGTTCGCTGGTGGCTTCACCGGCACGCCGCGTGGTCCAGATCTCCGATCGCATGCCGAGCTCCTCGAGGTGCGGGGCGAGTGAGGCGACTGCGATCTCTGCGCCACCCGGACGGTCCTGCGAGAAGCGCGGCAGGATGTGAACGATCCTTCGAGTCTTCACGGACGTTTGGCGTAGCAGCGCTCGATCGCACCCACCGTTGGATTCGGCCCGTCGAACCACGCCAGCTCCCGACCCTGCAATCTCGCGACGCACCGCTGACGTCCGTAAGAGCCGGCGGTTGCCTTGAGAAGTGCGTGCGTGAGATAGCCACGTGCTTGGCTGAATCGGGTCCGCCGGATCCCATGCTTCGCAAGCAGCGCCTCGTAGATCGGGATCGCGTCTTTGCGTGGCTGCGCCGTTATCTGTGCGTCGTGAACGCGGAAGCCGGCTACGGGAAGCGGCTCGTAGACGAAGCGACGCCCGGCGCGATGGAGGTTCAGGTAGAGGTCCCAATCCATGACGCGATTGATCGATGCATCCCACGGTTCGGCGTCGAGGATGTCGCGTCTGAACAGGCACGCGCAAGTGGAGATGTACGTGCCGTAGTGCTTCAGGACCGTGGGACTGAACCTGTGCTGAGGGAGCAATCGCATGATCCGGCCTTGAGCGTCCACGAAAACGGCATCCCCGTAGACGAAGTCGGCCGCGTTCCTTTCCGCCGCTTCCAAGAGACGTGCGAGCACCCCGGGCAAGTAGAACTCGTCCACGTTGAGCCACGCGATCCAATCTCCGTTAGCTCTTCGCAACGCTCGGTTAAGTGCGTCGGCTTGGCCTCGATCCGGTTCCGACACCCAGTCGATGCGTCCCTCATAGCTTTTCAGGACATCGACGGTCTCGTCCGTCGACGCGCCGTCCTGGACGATCAGTTCGACCTCGACGCCTTCTTGCCGGAGAACGCTCTCGATCGCATCTCGAAGGAAACGAGCGAAGTTGTAGCTGGGCATCAGGACGCTGATGGAAGGACCGCTCACGCGATGCCCTCTTCCTCGAGGAGACGTTCGAACGACCCGATCTTGCGCGTCCATGTGAACGAGGGGGCCACTGATCTCGCTCCCGCGGCCAACCGTCGCCGAAGCTGCTCGTCGTCGTGCAGTGATTCGAGTGCGGACGCGATCGCGCGAACCGTGTCGCGCGGCGTCCGCATCGGGAACCTGATGACGGCTTCGTCGGGGGCGTGTGCCGCCATCCCTTGATGATCGGGCACGACGCACGGTAGGCCCGCTCCTATGGCTTCGAAGACGACACCTCCCGACGAGTCTCTCAGGCTCGTGAATAGGAACAAGTGTGCGTCGCGGTAAAGCTGAGGCATCCGATAGAGGGGGACCTGCCCGAGGAAACTGACCCGATCGGAGACCTCGAGTTCCGCGGCGCGGCGTTTCCACGGGTCGAGCATCCGGCCCCCACCCACGACGCGGAGCTCGATCGGTCTGTCGACGAGGCGGAGGGCCTCCAGCGCCAGTGGAAGACCTTTGTGCTCTTCGAGACGACCGGCCCACATGACGACGAGGCCGTCACCATCGTTCCGAGGGGCGGGCTCGGACGTTCCCGCATCCGGCGCGATGCCCAACTCCAGAAAGAGGCGCGTTCCCCGACATCCTGCCCGTCGTAGCAAACTCTCGGTCTCTCTGTTGATGGCGAGTGCGGGACGGGTGGCGCGAGCTGCTCGCCGGAATCGCGGCCACAGCAACAAAGACCGAACACGTAGCATCCGTAGCACCTCGGTGATGGCGGCGCGCCCGAAGTAGCGAAGGAACCGGACCGGTGCCGTCTGCCCGCCGCCGACGGGGCCCCAGACGACTGGGATCCTGAATCCTCTTAGATCGGGGGCGGCACTTACGGAGTTCCAACTGATGTAATGCACGTACGTGTAGTCATCGGATAACGCTTCGGCTCGCGCTGCCCGCATGACCCGCCGCTGCCACATCAGGTAATGGATCCGGATGAATCGCTGTCCGCGGTGTGGTTTCCACGGAGAATGGGGAACCTCGATCCACCTGAAGCGAAGGGACGGCCGCGGGAAGCGATCCAGATGACTTTCGATCATCTCCCGATGAGTGGGATGGGTGAGGACGGTTACTTCATGACGAGCCGAGAGTTCCCATGCCCAGTTCCAGGTGATCGCCGGCTCACTCCCAACGTAAGGAGCGCACGCGTGGCCTATCAGCATGATCTTCATCTGCGGGATGGGTCCTCCGTCGCCCGTTCACTCTGGAGGATCCGGTGCGCGTCGCGATAGACGCCCACCGCCTCGTCTACGAGCCTCACACGAGTGGCGCAACCTATCTCACCGCGCTCCTCGAAGGTTGGCGCGAGCTGGGTCTGGTCGACCACTTCGTCCTCTTGTTGCCGGGGGAAGCCCCAGGGTCTCCCGCAGTTGAAGGTTTCGAAACCGTTTCAGCCGACAGCGGAAGCGATCCATCTTCGAGTCTGCGCAGACAACTGTTCTGGAATCAGGTGTTGCTCCCGAGGCTGGTTCGTAGGACCGGAGCGGATGTCTTCTTCTCTCCGTTCCATCTGACTCCCATCGCCGTTCGTGGTCCCGTGGTCACGACCATCCACGATCTCTGTTTCCTGAACGACCCGGCGGGCCGGGGACGACTCGTCCACCGGCTGTATCTCGAGAGTGCTTTACGGCGAGCAACGCGGACGATCGTCGTCTCAGCCTTCACGCGTGAGCAACTGGCTTCTTTTCGGCCACGGGCGGTCGAGTCGAGCCGGTGTATCTACAACGCGGTTACCTCGAAGACCCTGTCGGACCAAGAGGCAGATCGCGTTCTCGAAGCGGCTCGCTTCGAGACGGGGGAGCCCTTCATCGTGTGGATCGGCAGTTTCAGCCCTCGCAAGAACCCACGTCTCGCGAAGAGCGTCGGGGACCATTTGCCCCTGCGAACGGTAGCGGTGGTTCCTCATGGCCACGCGGATCGGGCGGGAGAGTGGTTCGGTGCGGAAAACGTTCTCGTCGGTCTAACGCCGGCGCATCGCGATGCGCTGCTTCGAAAGGCTCGGTTGCTACTGGCTCCCAGCGCGTGTGAAGGATTCGGGTACCCGGTCGCCGAATCAATGAGGCAGGGCTGTCCGGTAGTGACGCTCCACGGGGGAGCGACCGCGGAACTCCTCGGAGGGCTCGTCCCCTCGGCCGACACGTCGGAGAGATCGATGATCGAAACGTGCGAGCAGGTTCTGGGATCCACTGCGGAACAGCGAGACGATCTCGCGAGATCCTTGATCGCTCGAAGCAACGACCTTTTCTCACCGCGCCGGATGGCGTCTGACACCTACGCGGTGTTCGAGGATGCCACTCGTTCCCGCCGTTAACCCACAACCTAGGATGCGATCCTCATGTCGGGCCTGATCCTTCTCATCGCGCTGGCCGCGGTATGTGTTGTCTGGGTGGCCTTGTCCATGACTTCGCCCGTCACCGACGAGGCGACGCCCCGGCTGCGCGATCCGCGCCTGAGGATCACCGCGGGACTGTTGTGGCTCATCGGACTCGCGCCTATAGCGATCGGACTGGTAGGCACTCCGGCAACCGAGCTGGAAGGCACCCTCCAGAACCAGAGCAGCGGTGCCGCAGGAGCGGTTGGGGAGATTGCCAATGGCGTCACGTTCGTCGTTTGTGTCGTGCTCCTTTCCTGGGGGTTGATGAGCCGGGCGCGTCGCAACTGGTCTCCGGTTGCCGTCGGCGCCGTCGTGTTCTTCTTCGCAACTGCCGCGGCTGCTTTCTTTGGGACCCAGCCCGCCTTCTATCGGGGTGTGCTTCTCGTTCCCCTCGCGGTGCTCACATTCCTCGTGATCCCCATGGGCGACCTCGAATGGTTCATGCCGCGGGTCAAGCGGATCCTTCTCATGTACGTCTATTCCGCATTGGTCCTCGCCGTCGTGTGGCCGGCCAAGGTGCTGCTGACCGGATACGCGTCGGTGTTCGGTTTGCCCGCCGTACGGCTGATCGGACTCGTGTTCCAGGGCAACATCCTGGGTCCGATAGCTGCGTTCTCTTTCTTCGTAGTTCTTCGAAGCCCCAGAACCTCTCTGCGATGGGTGCACCTGGGCGCAAGTGGATTGGTTCTCTTCCTGGCCCAGGGGAAGGCGGCGTGGATCGCCACCGTGATCGGGTTGCTCTTCGTGTGGGCGTATGGACCGGCCACAACGAGCGGTCGCAAGTTGCGCCTGGCCGGTATCTCGCTGGTGCTCCTCTTCGTCATGGTTCAAGCGACGTCACCGGCCACGCAACAACGACTGGAGTCTTACTCAACGACGGGCCAGGATTTCGAAACCCTGAACGGCAGGACGTTCGTGTGGGACGAGACCCTGAAGGTGTGGCAGGACAATCCCTGGTTCGGTTACGGCCCGACGCTGTGGTCCGAACAATTCCGCGCCCAGTACGGTCAGGCCTTCGCGTTTGCGGGCCAGGCGCACAACCAATTCATCCAGTCATTGGGCGAGTCGGGACTCGTAGGTCTGGCCGGGTTGATCGTGTACGTCCTAGCGATGCTCTACGCGGCCGTCAAATCCGCTCCGCGAACCGGCGGATTGACGATGGCCCTCTTCTCCTTGCTAGCGATCCGCCTCGTGACGGAGGCGGCTCTCAGGACCTACCGCATCGACGCTTCGTTCATGTTCCACATCCTGCTGACCTACACGTTGATGGTCGGCTGGCACGACTCGCAAGAGGCCCTGGAGCCAGCCGGAGGACGAGAACCGGATCGGGCGGAGCCGGCGGTTGTCGCGGCTTGATCAGTCTCCGGCGCGCAGGTATCCATAGCGCGCC
>DASSMG010000186.1:0-5976 GCA_035688995.1 Actinomycetota bacterium | reverse complement strand
TTCACGCGAGGCGAAGCGCTCTAGCGGTCGCCCTGATCCTGCTGGGCGCCACCGCTTTCGGCTTCGGTGCCCTCGCCGGTGTCGGCTTCCGCTCGTGCTTCCGGTGCATCGGCCGAGTCCTCGATCGCTTCCTCCTCGGCGGCTTCGTCTGCCTCGAGCACGTCTTCGGCGGCATCGGCGGGAGCCTCGACGTCGGGGCCGGGACCGCTCCCCGCGGCGGACGCCTGCGCAGCCTTCGAACGGACCGGCTTGTCCTGAGGAGTGTCGTCTCCACCACGACGCCGCCGCGGTGCACGCAACCGGCGCCGCCGGCCACCGTCTTCGTCGCCGGCTTCGACGGTTCGGGCGGTTGCCCCTTCGACGAGCTCGATCAAGACCATCGGAGCCGCGTCACCATTGCGAGGGCCGATCTTGAGGATCCTCGTGTAACCACCGTTGCGATCCGCAAAGCGGGGGCCGATGTCCGAGAACAGCTTGTGGACCACGGCACGGTCCTCGATGACCGACAGCACCTGACGACGGTCGTGCACGGAGCCCTTCTTCGCTTTCGTGATCAGCCGCTCGGCGAAGGGACGGAGTGCCTTGGCTTTCGCCTCAGTGGTCCGGATGCGCTCGTGCTGGAAGAGAGACAGCGCGAGGTTAGACAGCATCAATCGCTGATGCGACGGGTTGGACCCGAGACGGGGCCCCTTCTTCGGCTGCGGCATGACTTCTCCTAGAACTCTTTCTTGCTGAGGCTCAGGCCCATCTCTTCGAGCTTGGCCTTGACCTCGTCGATCGACTTCTGACCGAAGTTGCGGATCTCGAGCAGGTCTTCCTCCGACTTCTGCACGAGGTCGCCGACGGTCTGCACGCCCTCCCGCTTCAGGCAGTTGTAGGACCGAACCGTGAGGTCCATGTCCTCGATCGGCTCGGCCAGGACGCCGGACTGCTCGTCCTCACCCGGCTCGGGACCCAGGACCAGACCACGGTCGCCCTCGCCCAAAGCCGAGAAGAGCTGGAACAGCTCGACCAGGGTCGAACCCGCCGAGGACAGTGCCTCCGACGGCGTGATCGAGCCGTCGGTTTCGACGTCGAGGATCAGACGGTCGAAGTTCGTCATCTGCTCGACACGGGTGGGTTCCACTTCGTAAGTGACGCGCTTGACCGGCGAGAAGATCGCGTCGATCGGGATGGTGCCGATGGCCTCTTTCGGGGCCGTCTGCGCCGCGACGTAGCCGCGACCCTGCTCGACCCGCAGCTCCATGTTCATCGTGGAGCTGCTGCTGAGCGTCGCGATGTGATGGTCGGGATTGAGGATCTCGATCCCGGCCGGAAGCTGGATGTCCGCCCCCGTTACCTCGGCCGGCCCGGTGGCACGGAGATGCACGGTCGAGGGCTCCTCGTTCTCGCTCTTGATAACGAGGCCCTTGAGGTTCAGGACGATGTCGGTGACGTCCTCCGCAACCCCGTCGACGGTGGAGAACTCGTGGAGCACTCCATCGATGTTTACCTGCGTGATCGCGGCCCCCGGGATGGAAGAGAGAAGCGTGCGACGAAGCGAGTTACCGAGCGTGTAGCCGAACCCCGGCTCCAACGGCTCGATCGTGAACTTGCGCCGAACGTCCGAGATCTCCTCTTCCGAGATCTGAGGGCGCTGGACGATAAGAAGATCCATGAAACTCCTCTCCAGAGTGTTGCTGGCGATGCAGTTGTGTGTTGTTACTTCGAGTAGTACTCGACGATCAGCTGCTCCTGCACGGGCACGTCCATCTGAGCGCGCTCCGGCATCGATGTGACCGACACGGCCATCTCCTTGAGATTCGAGGAGAGCCAGTCGGGGATCTGCCGACCTTCGGCGTACGACGTGTTCTCGATGATGCGACCGAGCTTCTTAGAGCGGCCTTTGACCGTGATCGTGTCACCGGCCTTCACCCGGTACGAGGGGATGTTGACCTTCCGTCCGTTCACCTCGAAGTGGCCGTGCGAGACCATCTGACGAGCCATCGGGCGGTTCATCGCGAATCCGGCGCGGTACACGACGTTGTCGAGTCGCGACTCGCAGATCCGCAGAAGCTCCTCGCCCGTGATGCCCTTGGACTTCGCCGCCTCCGAGTAATAGTGACGGAACTGCTTCTCCATGATCCCGTAGAAGCGCTTGGCCTTCTGCTTCTCGCGCAGCTGCAGGAGGTATTCGGACTCGCGGACGCGGCCGCGGCCGTGCTCACCGGGAGGAGGACGACCCTTCTCGATGGGGCACTTCGGAGATTCGCAGCGCGTGCCTTTGAGGAACAGTTTCGTGCGCTCGCGACGGCACAGACGACAAACGGGGCCCGAGTATCTCGCCATGGTTAGACGCGCCTCCTCTTGCGAGGCCGGCACCCGTTGTGCGGCACCGGGGTCACGTCCTTGATCCCGAGGATCTCGAGGCCCGAAGCCTGCAGCGAGCGGATCGCGGTTTCACGTCCGGAGCCCGGTCCCTTGACCTCGACGTCGACGCGGCGGACGCCGTGCTCCTGAGCCTTGCGCGAGGCGGCTTCGGCGGCGAGCTGTGCGGCGAACGGCGTCGACTTACGCGACCCCTTGAAGCCGACGTTGCCCGCGGACGCCCACGACAACACGTTTCCCTCGAGATCGGAGATCGCGATGATCGTGTTGTTGAACGTCGACTTGATGTGAGCAACGCCGTGAACGACGTTCTTCTTCTCGCGCCGACGCGTCTTCTTCTGTTTCTTAGGAGTAGCCAAGGTTTGCGATCAGCTCCTACTTCTTGGTTGCTTTTTTCTTGCCTGCGACGGTCTTCTTCGGTCCCTTGCGAGTGCGCGCGTTCGTGTGGGTGCGCTGCCCGTGAACGGGAAGCCCACGCCGGTGGCGAAGCCCCTGGTAGGCGCCGATCTCCACCTTGCGCTTGATGTGCTGGTTGACCTCACGTCGGAGGTCACCTTCGACGCGGTAATTGGCGCCGATCCAGTCACGGATCCGCACGACCTCCTCGTCGGTCAGGTCGCGGACCTTGGTCGAGGGGTTCACGCGAGCGCCGACGCACGTTTCCATCGCCTTGGTGCGACCGATGCCGTAAACGTAGGTGAGCGCGATGTCCAGCCGCTTCTCACGCGGAAGATCGACTCCGGCTACACGTGCCACGCGCTATCCCTCCCCTAACCTTGACGCTGTTTATGCCGCGGGTTCGAACAGATGACCATGACGCGGCCGCGCCGACGGATGACCTTGCACTTGTCGCACATCTTCTTGACGCTCGGCCGAACCTTCACCTTCCAAACCCTCCTCTAGGGTCGGGCCAAACCCGCCCTCCCCATAGTGCAAACCGTGGAGTGGAGGCTGCGCCGCCACCCCTTCTTGTTACTTGTAGCGGTAGACCACACGACCCCGGGTCAGGTCGTACGGCGACAACTCGACCAGCACACGGTCCCCCGGAAGTATCCGGATGTAGTGCATCCGCATCTTTCCGGACACGTGGGCCAGCACCCTGTGCCCGTTGTCCAACTCGACCCGGAACATGGCGTTCGGCAGCGGTTCGATCACCGTGCCTTCGACCTGGATGCCCTCCTCTTTGCCGGAGGACTTCTCCTTGTTCTTTGGCTTCGCCACGCGCTAACGCCCCGATCGCATTGGACTGATGTTGTTCGACCCATAACAAGCGCCCCCGCAGGGGCGCGCTAAAGCTGGGGTCAAACGGCCAGTCAGTCTAGCACCAGGCGTGCGGAGGGTAAATCGCTCCTCCGCCCGCGGCCGGGAGCTTCCCCGGCCCCGTTTTTTCGCGAGGTTGCGGGGGCCGCCGGCGGCGGCAACCGGTACGTCGGACCGGGCCCTACGGACGGGTCAACACCTCGTGGCCTTCGGGAGTGATGGCCACGGTGTGCTCGAAATGGGCCGACAGGCTGCTGTCGGCGGTGATCACGGTCCAGTTGTCGCTCAGAAGCTTCGTCTGGGCCCCGCCCATGTTGACCATCGGCTCGATCGCCAGGGTCATCCCGGGGGCCAGCGGCTCCCGTCTCCCGGGGGGGCCGTAGTTCGGGATCTGGGGGTCCTCGTGGAACGACCGCCCCACCCCGTGTCCCACGTATTCGCGCACCACGGAAAAGCCCGCAGCCTCCGCGGTCGATTCGACCGCATAGCCGACATCACCGAGACGGCGGCCGGGCCGACATTCGGCGATAGCAGCCTCGAGTGCGGCCTCCGTCACCTCGAGCAGTTTGCGCTTGGCGGGGTCGATCTCGCCGACCGCGTAGGTCTTCGCGTTGTCGAGATGGAAACCTTCGAAGAACATCGCGACGTCGAGCGAGATGAGATCCCCCTCCTTGAGCTCGGTCTCGTCGGGGATCCCGTGCACGATCACGTTGTTCGGAGAAGTGCAGATCGCTCCGGGGAATCCACGATAGCCCTTGGACGAGGACCGGCCTCCGGCTTTGGTCATGAGCTCTTCGGCAAGCCTGTCGAGATCCATTGTCGTCACGCCCGGCTTGATCGCGCCCTCTAGCTGCTCCATGATCCCGGCGAGCGCCTTCCCCCCGCGCCGCATGACCGCGATCTCCTCGGGGGACTTCTTGTAGATCAACCGAGCGCCTCGACGATCCGGGAGAAGACCTCGTCGGGGGACCCGATGCCGGAGACCTCTTTCAACAGGCCTCTCTCTTCGTAGTACTGGCGAAGCGGAGTCGTCGACTCGTTGTAGTTGCGAAGCCGCTCGCGGATGCCATCCTCGGTATCGTCCGAGCGCGCGACGACGTTCCCGCCGCAGATGTCGCAGGTCCAGTTCTTCTCGGGCGGCGAGTCCACGTGATAGTTGTGGCCGCAGTTCTCGCAGACACGACGGCCGGTGAGACGGCGGATCGATTCCTCCTCGGGCACGTCGATAACGAGCGCCGCATCGAGCGTGACCTCGACATCACGGAGCAGCACGTCGAGCGCCTTGGCCTGGTCGACGTTCCGGGGGAACCCGTCGAGCAGGAACCCATCGGCGCAGTCATCGGCGCCGATGCGTTCGCTCACGACACCGATCGTGAGCTCATCGGGAACCAACTTGCCGGCGTCGACGTAAGCCGACACGCGATTGCCCAGGGCGGTCTTGCCCTTCATCGCCCAGCGGAAGATCTCGCCCGTGGAGATCGACGGGATCTGGTACTTCTCGGCGATGCGCTCCGCCTGAGTCCCCTTCCCCGCTCCCTGGGGACCGAAGATGATCAACCTCACTTGCGACCGCTCATTTCAGGAAGCCTTCGTAGTGGCGCATCATCAGTTGCGACTCGATCTGCTTCATGGTCTCGAGCGTCACACCCACGGTGATGAGGATCGATGTCCCACCGAACGGCAACGCGCTGATGTTCTGGGTCGCGAGGAAGATCGACGGCAATAGAGCGATCGCCGCGATGAACAACGCTCCCGGCAGGGTGATCCGCGTCAGGATGCGGTCGAGGTACTCGGCCGTCTGCCGACCCGGCCGCATACCGGGGATGAACCCTCCGTATTTCTTCATGTTGTCGGCGACGTCCACCGGGTTGAACGTGATCGCCGTATAGAAGTACGCGAAGAAGACGACCATCGTCCCGTACAGGATCATGTACGTCACGCTCGTCGAGTTGACGAGGTTGTTCGATATGAAGCTCTGGATCGTCTCGTTCTGGATCACGTTCTGCAACAGGCTCGGTATGTAGAGCACGCTGGAAGCGAAGATGATCGGGATAACCCCGGCCTGGTTGACCTTGAGTGGGATGTAGGTCGACGACCCCCCGTACATCTTGCGACCCACGACGCGTTTGGCGTACTGGACCGGGATGCGGCGTTGGCCCTGTTCCATGATCACGATGAACACGACGATCGCGATGCCGATCGCGCAGATCACGAGGAACGAACCCATCCCCTTCTGCTTCAGGATCGCTTGACCCTCGCTCGGGAGCCTCGACACGATCGAAGTGAAGATCAGGATCGACATCCCGTTCCCGACGCCGCGGTCGGTGATCAGCTCGCCGAGCCACATGA